>JAOZPF010000223.1:0-4431 GCA_029932895.1 Anaerolineae bacterium
CCTAATTGTTGACTATACCACGGACGGGTAGCGCTGTCAATCAGAGCGACTTTGCCAAGTGCCCAGCCCCTAGCTGCCGGACACTTTCGCCCACGACACCATCTATGGGACACAGCTCCGCCCGGACGCAAACATCTGGGCCCAAGAGCCAAGCCCTGCGGGCTGGAGAGCCTCGCCGGTCGAGCCAGGTGGTTTAGCGCCCGGCGGTCCAGGCCGGGATATCTGCCCCCAAACCCAAACGCACTCGAAAGAAAAAAGGGCCGTTGCCTGCAAAGTTCCATTGTGGTATACTTGGATCACATACATCCCCGTCCTCAGAGGAGCAAAAAGATGAAACATTTCCTGAGCATAGCCGATCAGTCTCCCCAAGAGATGAGACGCCTCCTCGGCCTGGCCATCGAACTCAAAGAAGAACGACGACAAAGAGGCAACAATCATTCCCTGCTGGCGGGCAAGACCCTGGGGATGGTTTTCCAAAAGCCCTCTCTGCGCACCCGCGTCTCGTTCGAGATGGCAATGATCCACCTGGGCGGTCAGGCCCTTTACCTCTCTCCTTTCGAGATCCAGTTGGGGGAACGAGAGAGCGTGCCGGACGTGGCCCGCGTTCTCTCCCGTTACGTGGACGCGATCATGGCCCGCGTCTTTGGCCACCAGGACATCCTCACTTTAACAGAGTACTCCCGCGTCCCCGTCATCAATGGTCTCTCCGACTACAACCACCCCTGCCAGGGAATGGCCGATTTCTTGACCATCGTTGAGAAAAAGGGGAGCGACCTGAGCGGGCGAAAGCTGGCATTCATCGGCGACGGAAATAACGTTGCCACCTCGCTGCTCTTTGGAGCCGCCAAGCTGGGTATGGATTTCGCTATCGCCGGCCCGCCGGGTTACGAGCTTCCAGCGGATGTGTGGCAGTTGGGACAACAGTTCGCTGCTACGAGCGGGAGCCACCTCCTCGCCACCAACGACCCGGCCGCGGCCGTCGCCGGCGCCGACATCATCTACACCGACGTGTGGGCATCAATGGGGCAGGAAGAGGAAAAGGAAGAACGGGCCAGAACCTTTGGACCGTATCAGGTCAACGCGGACCTGGTGGCACAGGCCAAAGAGGATGTCATCGTCATGCATTGCCTGCCAGCCCACCGGGGACAAGAGATCACCGACGAGGTCGCCGATGGGCCACATTCTGTCCTCTGGGACCAGGCGGAGAATCGGATGCACGCCCAGAAAGCCATCTTGGTCGATCTGCTGACATAGCCCCGCTGTCCGATACCGGTTGGGAGAGCTCCCGTGACCAACAATCGCGCGACGTTCGAAGAATCACTGCAGGCAGCCGAGACCTCGGTTGCGGAAGAGAACTGGAAAGAAGCTGTCGTCTCTTTTCAAAAAGCACTGGCCGAATTCCCCGACGACCCCCAGGCCCTAGCCGGACTGGGGCTGGCCCTCATCAACACCGACCAGCCAGGCCGGGCCCTATCCCATCTCCACCAGGCCGCCAGCCTGGACCCAGAGAACCCGACCTACCGAGAACGAATGGGCCTCGCCCTGGAACGACTGGGACGCAAGCAGGAAGCCGTCGAGGCCTACCTGGAAGCGGCGGAACGGTATGGACGACAGCGCTCACCAAGCCTGGCGCTGACGCAGTGGCAAGCTGCTGCCCGCGTCGACCCCAACTGCGTCCCCGCCCACGTCAACCTCCTCAAGGCTTACCTCGCCCAACGCAAGACTCAGGCAGCACTGCAAGAATACCTGGCCCTAGCCAATATCTACCACGGCCAAGGGCAGACTGTTCAGGCTATAAGAATACTACAGCACGCCCTAAAGCTCGACCCCCTCAATCCACAGGTCCAGAGCCTGCTCGATCGACTGCGCCGGGGAGAGGAGGCCGTTCCCCCCGAAACCGGCCCGCTGGAACTAGAGGTCGAGGAAGAGAGTCAAGAGAGCCAGGGCAGCCCCATCGAGATCGCCCGCCAAGCGGCAATGGCCGATCTGGCTGAATCGATCTTTGACACCACCCCGCCCCAGACTGGCCCCCTGGTCTTGAAGCCTCTCTCCAAACGGGAAGTGGACAGTCTGGTCAACAAGGTTCTCGACGCCCAAACCAGAGGGGATGCCGACGAGGCCATCGGTTACTATGAGCAAATCCTGCAGGCCGGCATCATCCAACCAGCCGTCAACTTTGGCCTGGGATTGCTCTACAAGCAACAACTTCGCTTCGAAGATGCCATTACCCAATTCCAACAGTCGGTTAGCGAATCCAAATATCGCCTCGCCAGCCATTTTGCCCTAGGCGAGTGCTACCGGGCGATGGGCCGCATCGACGAGGCTCTCTCCCACTTTATCGAAGTGGTCAAGATCGTGGACCTGGGCACCGTCGACCGCAGCCAGGCCGACGATCTGATCCAACTATACGAGGAGCTGGCACACGCATATGCCGCCAAAGGGGAAAGCGAACAGGCCGGGGAGTTCCTCAGCTCGCTGATCGACTTCCTGGACGACAAGGGGTGGGAAGACAAGGTCGCCCAGGCGCGCGAACGGCTGGACGCCCTGACCCAAAACGGCCCCGTCCTGAGCTTGGCCGAGATATTCGCCACCCCGCACGCGGAGCAGATTCTCCAGGCCATCAGCCTGGCCCAAGAGTACCAGCGCCGGGGATTGTTATACACAGCGATGGACGCGCTGAACCGGGCGGTAAGCCATGCCCCCACATTCCTCCCCCTCCACTTGCAAATGGCCGAGGTCTTGGTGGGGATGGAAAAGACCGACGAAGCGGTCGCCAAACTCCTCACCATCGCCGACGTCTATCGCATCCGCGGCAATCTCTCGCAGGCGACAGCGATGTACGACCGGGCGCTGCGCCTGGCCCCGATGAACGTGGCCGTGCGGGCAAAACTGATCGACCTGCTCATCAGCTACGGCGAGATCGACCGCGCGCTGGAACATTACTTGGCTATGGGCGATACCTACTACCAGATGGCCCAACTGGACCGGGCGCGAGAGACGTACAACGAGGCACTCCGACTAGCCCCACGGGGCGACCCCAAGCGCAACTGGGCTGTCCGCTTTCTCCACCAGATCGGCGACATCGATATGCAGCGGGTGAACTGGAAACGAGCCGCCAGCGTGTACGAGCGGATCATCCGCCTGGCCCCCGATGACGAGAAAGCTCACCTGACCCTGATCGATCTATACTACCGCCTCGGCAAGCCGGCCAAAGCGATCACTGAATTGGACAATCTGTTCAAGCTCTATCGGCAGATGAACAAGATGTCCAAGATCATCACCATCCTCCAAGAAAAGATACAGGAACAACCCAACGACATTGGCCTGCACGCCCGAATGGCCCAGGCCTATCTGGACATGGGCAGCGATCACGTGCAAGAGGCGCTGCAGGAGCTGGACGTCCTGGGCGACCTGCAACTACAAGCCGGACGCCGGGCAGACGCCATTACGACCATCCGGGCGATCCTGCGCCTCAATCCGCCCAACGCCAATGCCTACCGGCAGCTCCTGGACCAACTCGTGAAAGGGACCAGCTAGCCCTCTATGCGTGCTGCTATCCTCGCCAGCGGCGACGAACTGACCTGCGGTTACCGACTGAACACCAACGCCCAGGTCATCGCACGGCGGCTGACCGCCATTCCCCTGGACATCACCCTCCACCTCACGGTGGGGGATACACCAGACGGCCTCCGCACCGGACTGCGCGCTGCTCTGGAGGCGGCGGACGTGGTGATCGTCACCGGTGGGCTGGGGCCCACGGAGGACGACCTGACCCGCCAGACTACCGCCGCCTTCTTCAATCGCCCGCTGGTGGAGGACGAGGAGGCACTGGCGCGAATCCAGGAGCGGTTCGCCCACCGTGGGCGAACGATGACGGAACGGAACCGGGTTCAGGCTCTCGTCCCCGCCGGCAGCGAGGTGATTCAGAACGAGCGGGGAACTGCCGCCGGCTTTTATCTGCACGAGAACGGACAGCACCTCTTTGCCCTCCCCGGCGTCCCATATGAGATGATGGGCATGCTGGAGAACTTTGTGCTCCCCCGCCTGCGAGAGATCGTCGGCACAGCCCGGTTCTACCGGCGAACCGTGGTCAAGCTGTTCGGCCCGCCCGAATCCGAGATCGCCGAGCGTATCCAGGACATGCTAGGTCGCGACCGGAACCCACTTCTAGGCCTGCTGCCACAGCGGGGCACCATCACTGTCGAACTGGCGGCCTGGGGGACCACGCTCCAGCAGGTAGAGAGGCTGCTGGCCTCCGATGTGAAAACATTGCAAGAAACATTTGGCCGCCAGGTCCTCTGCCAGGACGAGCGCAGCCTGCCCCAAGTGGTAGGCGATCTGTTGGCACAGCGCGGCCTGACGCTGGCGGTGGTCGAGGCAGCCGACGGGACCGGCGGACAGGTGGTCGCCCGGCTCACCGAGGCAGAAGAG
>JAOZPF010000223.1:4441-4934 GCA_029932895.1 Anaerolineae bacterium
CAGAAGAGAATCCGCACTGGCTCAAGCAGGGCGAGATCGTCAACCAAAAATGGACGGAGAAAGCGGTCCGGGCCGCAGCGGTACGTGCCCGCCAGGAAGCAACAAGCGACGTTGGTCTGTCGGTCGGCAGTCTCCACTCCCCCGCCGATACCTCGCCAGGCCGACCCTACCGAGTTCTGTTCGCTGCCATCGCCCTCGGGGAGATGGTCACCGCCCAGCGGTTCAGCCGCAACGGGGAACGGACGCGAGCGCGCGAGCTGCTCGCCGAGGCGGTGCTGGACATGCTGCGCCTACGGCTGCTGGGTTAGACCGTCGCCACCTCCCCCGCCGACCCATTGACCATTGTTCACTGTCCCTTGCCCATTGTCCATTGCCCATTGTTCATTGTCCATTGCCCATTGTTCATTGCCCATTGTTCATTGTCCATTGCCCATTGTTCATTGCCCATTGTTCATTGTCCATTGCCCATTGTTCATTGCCCATTGTTCATTGT
>JAOZPF010000023.1:0-10859 GCA_029932895.1 Anaerolineae bacterium
CCTTGCCCGCCATCGTACGGCTGACCCTGCGCCTGGCTGGGGTTGGGGCAGACAACGCCAGCGCCATCACCCGCACCACTGCGCTTTTGGCCCTGGCGGCCTGGTACGCCCTCCAGGTAAAACGGAGCTTCCGGCATCCCGACCAGACTCTCTCCCACGCCTACCAGTTCACCGCCTTTCTCCTCCTGTTCGTCACTCCCTGGTTCCAGCCCTGGTACATAACGTGGCTCATACCACTGGCTGCCCTTCTGCCAAGCTCCATCGCCCGCCCCCAGAGCGGCCTCTTTAGCTTTAGCGTGATCGGCGCGTACGTCGTCTATGGCTTTGTCTGGTTCTGGATCCCGCACACCGCCAACTGGGGAAACTGCCTGGGCATCAATTTGATGGCCGTCGGCACCACCTATCTTCTCCCCTGGGCCTATACGGCCTGGCAGGGACTGCGGACCGCTCACTCTACCAGCAGCGGCTGAAGCCTCGATCCCGACCGCGATTCCGACAACGCCGATTGCCCTTCACTCGCCTTTGATAAGCTCCCCTCATTTGCGCCAACAGGCGATTTAGTGTACCATATCAACAATGGTAAGCGAGCCGAGTTCCCTGAGCCAAATCCTCCTCGCCGAGGAGGCCTCGTCAATGCAGGAGGCGATGACCATCGTGCGCCTGAACGAGGGCGAGGTCCTCTTCCGCCGCGGCGACCTCGGCGATGCCTTTTACATCATCAAGGCGGGGCAGGTGCGCATCTATACCGCCGATGAGGACGGGCAAGAACTTACCCTCGCCACCCTGGGGCCGGGTGAATCATTCGGCGAGATCGCCCTCCTCGATGCCCGCCCCCGCTCAGCCAGCGTGATCGCTCTCCGCCCGACCGTACTCCATCGGCTCAGCCGCGACGACTTTTTAAACCGCGTGCACGCCTCCCCCACCCTGATCCAGGCCGTGATCCGCCTGATGAGCGGACGGGTCCGCAATCTAACCGACTATATCGAGAGAATGGGGTACTGGGCCTCCCTCGTCGCCGAGGGGGAGTATGACGAAGCTGTCGAGAACATTCAGCAGACCCATGGCAGTGGGAACCGTACCCTCGCTGCCGTCGCCGATGCGGTAAAAGACATGGTACAGGCCATCCAGGCCCGCGAGGAACGGCTGAAGCAGGAGCTAACCCGCCTGCGTATCCAGATCGACCAGACCAAGCGAGAACAAGAAGTGGCCGAGATAACCGGGACCGAGTACTTCCAAACGCTGGTCCAACAAGCACAAAAGCTCCGGCGGGGGAAGACATCGTAACTCATGAACGACCAAGAGAAGCTGATCCGCGCCCTCATCAGCCGCGAAGTCGCATCCCTCCACGACGTGATGGAGACAGTCCACTTGGCCGACGGCGAGGTTCTCTTCCACCGCGGCGACCCCGGTGACGCTTTCTACATCGTCGAATCTGGCCATGTGCGTATCTATACCTACGACGAGGAGGGAAAAGAACTAACCCTCAACACTCTGGAACGCGGCGATGCCTTTGGCGAGCTGGCGCTGGTCGACAGCCGCCCCCGCTCGGCCAGCGTGGTCGCCGTCGGCCCGGCCACCCTGCGCCGCCTCGACCGAGACGCCTTTCTGGCCAAAGTGCACAGCTCCCCCGCCCTCTCCCAAGCCGTGATCCAACTCCTCGGCGACCGCGCCCGCCATATGATCAGCTACGTCGAGTGGTTGGGTCAGTGGACCCGCCTGGTCGCCGAGGGGCACTATGACCAGGCTATGAAGAGCCTGCAAAGCAGCAAGGACGTTGAGGACGACGCCCTGCTCGCCGTCGCCGACGCCGTCGAGAGTATGGTCAGGGTGGTGCGGGAACGGGAGGAAGCGCTCCGTCTGAAGGTAGCCGAACTGCGCATCCAGATCGACGAGGAGAAACGACGACAACACGTAGCCGAGATCACCGAGACCGACTATTTCCAGGAATTGGTCCAGCACGCCCGCCAGATGCGGGAACAACGTGACCGCAATCGGGCCGAGTTTGGGCAGAAGCAAATTGCAAAGGAGGTTCTCATGGCCAAGATCATCTCTATCCACTCCTTTCGGGGAGGCACGGGCAAATCGAACATCAGCGCCAATGTCGCCGTGCAACTGGCCCTGCGGGGCAAGCGCGTGGGCGTCATCGACACGGACATCCAGTCCCCCGGCATCCACGTCCTCTTTGGGATCAACGAGGACAACATCGGCAAGGCCCTGAACGACTATCTGTGGGGTCGGTGCAAGATCGAAGAGGCCGCCCACGACATGAGCGGCAAGGTCGGCGAGGGCAAGACCGGCCTCAAGCCCAAAAGCATCTACCTCATCCCCTCCAGCCTGCGCGCCGGAGAGATCGCCCGCGTTCTGCGCGAGGGATACGATGTCGGCTTGCTCAATGAGGGTTTCCAGGCCCTCATCGACGAACTGGGGTTGGACTATCTGGTCATCGACACACACCCCGGCCTGAACGAGGAAACGCTCCTCTCCATCGCCATCTCCAACACCCTGTTCGTCGTGATGCGGCCCGACCAGCAGGACTTTCAGGGCACAGCGGTCACGGTGGACGTGGCCCGGAAACTAGAGGTCCCCGACCTGTTTCTGATCATCAACAAAGCTCTCTCTTCCTACGACTTTGACGACCTGAAGCAGCACGTGGAAGAGATCTATGACTGCCCGGTGGCTACGATCATCCCCCTCTCCGAAGACGTGGCTCGTCTGGCCTCGGCCGGCATCTTTACCCTCGTGCATCCAGACCACAAGGTATCCAGGGCCATCGCCAAGATCGTCGACGTCGTCGAGGCAACAAGATAGGAGGCCATATATGGTCTGCCACAAGTGCGGCGAGCCGGCCATTGGCGTCTGCATCTTCTGCGGCCGGGGCGTGTGCAAGGATCACTACACGACAACCCTGCCTACGATGCTGGCGATGTACCTCGGCAGGAATGAAACCCCCAAGACGGTGGTCGTCTCCAACGTCCTCTGGTGTGGCGAGTGCCGACCGCAGCCAGAGCCGGTCGAGATGCCAGAGTTCTACTAGGAGGTGAAGCATGGGCATCTTCGACAGCCTGGGTAAAAAGATCAAAACACAGGAAGAGGGGATCCGCGTCTCCGACCTGCTAGAACTCCCCCGTACTATGCGGACGTTGATGAACCGCGTCATCCGGGACAAGGAAATAACGGTCGAGGCCGCCGCCGAACACGTCGACGAGACTCCTGAAAAGGCCAAAGAGTTGCTAGATACTCTGGTCGAAAAAGGATACCTCCTGCGGGAGGAGCAAGAGAGCGGACCGATCTACCGCGTCTACTATGGCCGCACGCACCCCTCCGAGATTCCAGGAAGCTTGTGGGCTGCACTGGAGGAGAAGCTGGAGGATTGAGCGAGAAGCTAGGCGCTACCTGGGTCGAGCTGCTGCGTCGCCTGGCTCCCCTCCTCTCAACCGATCTCTTCGACCGCCTGCGCACCTCGGCCCTCCCCATCCTTGACGCTGGCCAGGAGGTCGCCTCTTCCCCTTCCACGGCAGAGCGTCGGTTCGGCACTCTGCTCCACGAGGCGATCACCTCCCTGGACTCGCTGCACCACAAGCTCGCCACCTTCTTCCCGCGCTACCTGCTTGAGCTCGCCCCCACTCCCGGCCAACCCCACGGCGAGCGACTGGGCGGCACGTTTATCTTTGCCGACGTCACCGGATTCACGGCCCTCACGGGTGAGCTCTCCCGGCGCGGCAGCGAGGGGCTGGAGGAGATGAACCGCTTGATGCGCGATCTCTTTGGCGCGCTCCTCGACCCCCTTCTGACCTCCGGTGGAGACTTGATCATGTTCGCCGGGGACGCGGCGCTGGCCTACCTCCCCGCACGCCCCGAGGGGCAGGACGCCCGCTGGGCAACGCGGACCGCGCTGCGGTTGGTCGAGGCTATCCGCCCCTTCCGCCAGATCGAGACACCATACGGCACCTTTTCCCTGACGATGAGCGCTGGCGTCGAGCGCGGCGATTGCTTCGCCGCCGTCGTCGGCACCCGCCAGCGAATGGAACTGCTCATCTCCGGCGGCCCGGTCCAGAGCGCAATGGCAACCGAAGCGCTGGCCGAACCGGGGGAGGTGGCTATCGGGCCAAACATCCGCCCCTTTGTGCAGGACGAATTCGTCATTCAAGGCAACATCGTCCGTGGCGTTCGGGGCGGCGAGCTGACCGACTATGAACCGGTCCTCCCCACCCGCCGCCGTGGTCGCCTCTCCGCCCTCCTCAGCCGCCGCATCCCCGACCTCCTCCAGGACCTGGAACAAGCTCTGGAGCGGGTGGAAGGACTGGTCCCCTTTATCTCGCCTACCCTCTTTGCCCAGATCGCCCGCGGGGAGGACTTTCGCCAACACCCACCGGTGGCGATCCAGTTCGTCAACATCCTGGGCATCGAGGAGCTGGCCCTCGGCCCCGCCGGTCCCGAGCAGGCCACCGCCGTCCTCCAACGGTACTTTGTCCAGGCTCAGGAGATCGTGGCCGAGCGCGAGGGCATCGTCAACCAGATGGTCCCCTACGCCAAGGGCTTTGTCCTCCTCAACCCCTTTGGCGCGCCCACTCATCACGAGGGCGTCCCTCGCCTGGCTGCCTCCGCCGCTCTCGAGTTGGCCAGCACACTGGAACAGGTGAACGAGGAATTTGGGTTGGACCCGCCGCTGGCGCAGCGGACCGGCATGGCATATGATCGCATCTTTACCGGCGAAATCGGCTACCTCCACCGCCGCGAATACGTCGTCGCCGGCCCTTCTGTCAACCTGGCCGCCCGGCTGATGGGCAAGGCCGACCCCGGTCAGATCGTGCTCGACCCCGCCGCTTGGGAAGCAGTGGAGGAGGATTTTTCCGCCACCCCCCTCCTCCCCATCCCCCTCAAGGGCATCGCCAAACCGGTACCACGGTTCGCGCTGGACGGGTTGCAGAGGGGCAAGGACCTCCACGCCACCGATTACCCCGTGGTGGGGCGGAGGCGGGAGCTGGCAGTGGTGGACACGCTGCTGGACGAGGCCGTCGCCGGACGCGGCACCGCCCTGGCCCTGGTCGGCGCACCCGGCATGGGGAAGAACTATCTCGCCGTCGCTATCGCGGGACGGGCAAGGGACAGAGGAATGACGGTCCTCACTGGCCGTTGCCACGCCTTTACCCAGAACGTTCCCTACAAACCGTGGGCCGGCCTGGTCGGCCAGTTGTTCCAGTTGGACACCGCGCCGTCCCCCAAAATTCGCCGCCAGCGGCTACAGGGCTGGCTGGCTCACTTTGAGCTGGCCCCGTACTTTCCCGCCTTTGCCGACCTCTTGGACCTCCAGGCCACCCAACTGGACGACCGGATCACCCCCACCAGCCAGCAGGGGCCCAGCCTCTTTGCGGCGCTTCAGCGGCAGGCGCAGCGGGGGGAGACAGGGGCCTGGGAACTGGCCGCGCTGCTGAGTGAGCGCACCGCCGACACAGGGGGCACGCCGGAGAAAGAGGCCGGTCCATCGATCTGGGAACTGCTGCAGGAGAGGGCTTCTATCCCCCGCGGCCTTCACGCTCTCCTCGAACGACAGGCAGCGCAGAAACCAACCCTGGTCGTCATTGAGGACCTGCAATGGATGGACCCCGACTCGCGGCAGGTACTGGAGCGCGTCGCCGCGGCTGCCCGACAATGGGCGCTGTTCCTGTTGGTCACCGCCCGCCCAGGCAGTGCGTGGGCAGGAGACCGCATCGCCCTCCCGCCCCTGGTGGACGCCGATAGCGAAGCGTTGGCTGGATTGGCGCTGCGGGCAACTCGCCTGGCGCCCGACCTCTCCGCCTGGCTACTCGAGAGGACCAAGGGCAACCCCCTCTTTGTCACCACCTATTGCAAGGCCCTGCGCCACGCTTCCGCGGTCGTCGTGGACCCTGCCACGGGCGAGGCGCGGTGGAGCGGACCGCCACCCCCGCTTCCCCTTTCCCTCCAGGAGCTCTTGTTGGCTCAGGTGAATCAGCTAGATAAACAGGGGCGCGAAATGGTGCAACGGGGCGCGGTGATCGGCGACACGATGCCGGCCTGGTTGCTCTCTCGCCTATGCCAGGGCGTTCTCTCTGCCAACCAACTGACCACAGCACTGGAACAGGCCGCCCGACGCTCTTTTATCGCTCCCCCGCCGCCTGCCCAGACGTACATCTTTAGCAGCCAGTCCCTCCACGACGCCGTCTACACTGCCCTCGCCCACGCCCTCCGCAGGAGCTGGCACGAACAAACGGGGGATCTGCTGACCGAGGCCGACGAGGCGACCCGCTATGAACGGCTGGAGCAGATCGCCTATCACTATAGCCACAGCGGCAACGCCCTCAAAGCCGCCCATTTCACCCGCCTGGCTGGCGATAAGGCCCGCGCCCGCCAGGCCGACGAGGCCGCCCTGGCTTTCTACGCCCAGACCCTGGGCGTATCTGGCGACGACGCGGCGCTCGCCGCCGAGCACCGCCTGGCCCACGAGGGCAGCGGCGACGTCCACGCCCTGCGCGGCGAGTGGACTCACGCCCAAGCAGCCTACCGCGCCGCCCTGCCAGGAGCGGAGCCAGAGACCGCCGCACGGCTGACGGCCAAACTGGCTCTCCTCTCTCCCCTCACCGGCCCGGCCGACCCAACGGTGCTGACAGCCGCGCGCCAGGCCCTGCCTCCCTCCAGCCCCCTCCAGAGCTGGCTAGGAGCGGCGCTGTGCCAGGTCCACGCCGAGCGCGGCGAGGCCAGTACCGCCCGCGCACTGGGGCAGGAATTGCTTCCCCAGGCCAGGGAACCGGTCAGCACGCTACTGAGAGAAATCCTCCAAGCACAGGAAGACGAAGCAACTCCACACACCTACAAAGAGCTCTGTGAGCTCTACGCCCGCTCCAACCTGCGCCGCGGGCCAGGAGGTGAGGTATGACTCCTCTCCAGATTGGTCTTTCTGCACTGATCGCCGCCGGTATCCCGGCTATCTTTCTCTCCATCATCTACACCCTCGACCTCTATGCCTCACGCACCTTCCGCCTGGTACTGCTCGCTTTCGGGTGGGGGGCCATCGGCGGAGTGGGTATCTCCTTTCTGTTCAATCAATACGTGGCTATCCCATTCATCACGGCCCAGCGACTAGGCATCATATGGCTGTACGTCGCCTTTGCCCCGCTTGCGGAAGAGATCATCAAATCCCTCGCCCTGGTCGGCTATATCTCCCGCCGCGCCGAGTTCACCTACTTTGTGGACGGGGCTATCTATGGCTTTGCCACCGGCATTGGTTTCTCTATCGCTGAGAACTTTTTGTATATGGCCCTCTTTCCCAACCAGGGCGTCGGCCTCTCTCTGGTCCGCTCGTTCACCACCTGCTTGATGCACGGCACCGCATCCGCCCTCGTTGGCGCGGCCATAGGCCGCTTCCGTTTCCAGAAACGCTCGGGGCGCTGGCTGGCTATGTTCGGGGGATGGGGAGCCGCCATCCTGCTCCACGCCACCTTCAACAGCGTCTCCAAGACCGCCCTCGTCCCCGACACACTCGTCCTACCCCTCTCCGTGGCTATTGGCCTGGGCGGCGTGGGCCTGATCGCGTTCTTTATCAGCTTGGGGTTGAAGGAACAACGAGAGTGGCTGGCCGAGACACTGGACCGGCAGATGGGGGTGACAGGGGCCGAGATGCGGGCCGCCCAGTCATACGCCACCATCGACGAGGTGCTGGAGCCTATCGCCAAGCAGTTCCCCCTCCAGGTTGAACAGATCGAACAATTGCTGCTCTACCAAGCCCAGATGGGCATCAAGAAAAAAGTCCAACAGGAGATCGACGACCCCAAGACCAAAGAGCAACTGGGAGCAGAGATCGCCGTCATCCAAGAGGAAATGGAGCAACTGCGCAAAGAGATCGGGCCGTACGTGATGGTCTATGTGCGAGCGATCTTTCCAGAGGGGATCCAGGATATCTTTGACCGCCTGGTCGAGCGGATGACGGAGCAGGACGGTCCGGTGGACAAGCAGCGCTGGATCGCCAGCCTGTCGGCTGGCAAGGGCAAAGCCGAGGAGCAGCCCCGGCTGGATATGTTCGCCAGGATCCGCGAGGCCGAGGACAAGGAGAAGCCAGAGGCGTAAACTGGCAAACAGGCCGACCCGCCCCTACCACACGGGGGAATGGCAGGAGCGGACCAGGACAAAGACCCTACTCCCCCACCTCATACCATGCCAGGGGGCATGACCGTCCCTCTGCCCTCGCCGCCAGTGCCGAAGCCATCCCCGCCCTGGTGGGCGTACCCTCGGCAGTGATATCTGCCGCCAAGCCATCGAGCACGAGCCGCGCCGCCTCATAAGCCAACTGGTCCAGTGACCGGGATGGGGCAACGAACCGCGCCCCTTCGGCCGCCGCTCCCGCCACACTCACAAAGTCCTCCATCCCCAGCGACGGCCCGCCCAGGAACCCTCCCTCCCAACCAGCCGCCCGCAACGCCGCGACCGCCTCCCCGGCAGTGACTGGATCGGCATCGCAGAGAACCACTTCCGGCGCGGACTCTAGAACAATCTCCAGCCAGCCCGGCTCACCGGGAGTGACGACGGGAGCGAGGGCAATCCCCCGTTCCTCCGCCTCGCGCCGCAGCGCCCGCCCCAATGCCCCCCCACCGTCAAGCAACACTCCGGATTCCAGCCCGTCCAGTAGCCTGCCCGCCAAGTCCTCAGGGGCCGGCCCCAGCGAGACGACGCCCGCTCCCCCCGCCACCGGTTCCAGTGTCACCACGGGCATCCCCGCCTCAGTATAGACCGGGAGCGCTGCCCCGGTCGTTCCCTCCTGAAAATGACCGATGACCACCATCACGTCGGGGTCGATCACCAATTTACGGGCCTGCACGATCGCTGCATCGGGGTCAGCTCCATCGTCGTAGGCGATCAACTCAACACCGACCCCCTCCACCCCTCCCGCGTCGTTGGCCTCCTGCACCGCCAGTCGCACGGCCGGCAAGAGATCGTAGCCGAGGTGACGGTAGCGGCCTTCGAAAGGGGCGACCAGGCCGATCTTGACCGTGGGGCGAACCGCGCCAGGGACGCGGCAAGCAGTCAGGACCAGGAACAGGGAGCAGATGAGAGAGAGATAAATCGCAAGCCGCGAGCTGCGAACAACGATATTATCCCCTCGCAATCGGTCACGGCGCCTCGCCGCCACAGGAGGTAAAGTTAGCATAATGCTCCTCCTCGGTCACGGCAAAGAGATGGCTGCCGTCATTGGCGTGGCAGTTGGCGATAAAGTAAAAATAGTCGGTATCAGCCGGGTAGGCCACCGCCTGGATCGAAGCCAGGCCAGGGCTACAGATAGGACCGGGCGGCAGGCCGACATAGCGATAGGTGTTGTAGGGGTTGTCGATCTCGGCCAAGCTAGAGACCCCCAAGGCGTCAAAGTAAAGCGTGCGCCACCACTGGCCCGTCTCCTCGTCGTATCCTAGGCCATATTGGACTGTGGGGTCGGCCCCCAGCAACCAACCGTTTCGCAAGCGGTTGAAGTAGACCCCGGCGATAATGGGCCGCTCCTCGTCTATCACCGCCTCTCGCTCGACAATCGAGGCCAGCGTCACCATCTCGTACACCGAAAGCCCCTGGTTCGCTGCCGACAGCCGCATCTCGGTCGTGACGCGCTCGTCAAAGGTCATCAGCATCCGCGCCACCACGTCGTAGGCAGCCACCTCTTCCGGCAAGCGGTAGGTCTCGGGAAACAGGAACCCCTCCAGCGTAGCCGTGGCTGGGACGGAGGCCAGAAAATCATGGTCAGCCAGATCGGTATCCCGCCAGCCAGTGGTCGCCAGAGCTACAAAGTCCGCCTCCGGAATTCCGGTCTGGGCAGCGATCTCCTCTGCCACTTGCTCCAGCCGCAGCCCCTCCCGCACCGCCACAACGCGCTCCGGCCTCTGGCCAGATTGAAGCGCCCGGGCGATCTCGGGGATGGTCATTGTCTGCCGCAGGGTAAAAGTGCCAGCCTCGATCCCCGCGTCAAGCCCCTCATACTGGAGGTAGCGTCGGAACAGCTCGGCGTCGGTAACCAGGCCCATCGTCTGTAACCGCTCAGCCACCTCCACCGCTGTCTCTCCCGACTCCACGACAAAGGTCACTGGCGTGTCGTCGCTCCCCGCTGGGCGCTCGAGCTCGTCGGCGTGGATCTGGATGTAGGTCTCGATGGCGACATCGCCAGGTGAGCCAAGGGGGCCAAGATCGCAGGCGGAGAGCCCCCCGCTGGTCTGGCGGGCCATGCGCACCGCTCCTCCGACGATGACCGCCACCGCTCCCATAGCGACCAAGAACACCACGACCCGCACTGCCTTTTTCATCCCTGCCACTCCTCCCCATCCTCTATCCCGCTCTCGGTTTGCTGGCTATCCAGAAACCCTTGCAGGATCACGGCGGCGGCCACCGCGTCCACCTCCCCGCGTTCCCGGCCGCGCCGCCGGCCTTTTTTGCTTCTCTGGCGCAGGATCTCTTCCGCGGTCACCGTGCTATACCGCTCGTCCCACACCTGCACTTTTACCGGCAATGCTTCGGCCAGGGCTGCGGCGTACCGCTCCACCTGCCGTCCCTGCGGGCCGACCTCTCCTCTCAGCGTCAGCGGCCAGCCGACGACCACCAACTCGGCGCCGTACTCGGCCACCAAGGCAGCGATCTCGGCCATGTCCTCCGCCCGCGAGCGGTGCACCACTACCCCCACCGGTCGGGCCACCGTCCCGGTGGGATCGCTCACCGCCACACCTGTTCGTCGCTCCCCAACATCCAACGCCAGCACCCGCATCACACCTCACCAGCCAGCCGGTCCATCACCCTTCCGGCAGCACCTGCACATCGACCCGCAATGGGAGCAGCGGCACGCGCTCCAACCAATCGGGCCAGACCCGAATACGCGT
>JAOZPF010000023.1:10869-17504 GCA_029932895.1 Anaerolineae bacterium
CTTCGGAGAGCGGCATCTGGTCCGCCAGCCGCTCCACCGCCTCCTGGACCCGTTCACCCAGCGTCAATTCCCGCACCTCCTGGGGGCTGATATCGGCCGCAGCGTACCCGATAGCCGTGACGAAAATCGTCAGATCGCCGCTCCCTATCGGCTCCTCGGCCACTTCTCCTGATTCGAAACTGGCCGCGACCAACCGGTATCCCTGCGGCACACGACGGGTCAGCGCCGCATACGCCACCGCTTTCGCATTGTCCCAATCCGCCGCCATCCCGGTGATCAGCAGCCGCATATGCAAGCCCACCGTATCGGCCCGCTCATTGAGGAAGCGATTGTAGGCCACCTCGCTGGCCTGCACCTCCAGGGATTGATAGGGCATAAACTCGGTCGGCTCCAGATAGACTTGCAGCCCCTGGTACGCCTCGTCCAGCAGTTGCACCGTCAGCAGCTCCCGCGCCCGGTCCATATCCGCCTGGGAGACAGCCCGTGCCTCCTGCGTGGCCCCGCCCACAGTCGGCGTCGGGTTGGTGACGCGGAGGGAAAAGGCGAGAAATCCCTCGATGCGGTTGATCTGGTTGACCCCCACATTCCCCGCCGGGCCGGCGTCCACGGCCTCGATGGGGACCGGAACCTGACCCAATGGTGGCACAACCGCGTCCTGGGCCGTCACAAAGCGCACTGGGAAGCCTCCTGCGGAGGTGCGGACCACCGTGCCGGAGGGAATCGGCACGTCCTGGTCCAGCAGATTGGTGAAGAGCACCTCGCCAGTGGCCCGGCCGGAGGAAAAGGCTGCCTCGCCCGTTGTCTCGACCTCCAGGTAACCCTCAAAGTAATCCCCCACGCGCCGGGCGGGGATCAGGCTCGCCGTCGTATCGACCGTCTCGGCGTCCAGGGACACCGAGACCGGAGTGACGACCTGGAGCATCTCGCCCGCCGGGACGAGAGTGATGGTCGCGCGGGGCACGACGACATAGGCGGAGCCGACGAGCAAGATGATGGTGGCCACAAAGATGAGAACGCGCACCCCCAGGCCAACCCGGCGCGCCCACGACGGCAAAGCCCGCCCCGGGGGCGGCCAGATTCGTATCGGCTCCTCCCACCATGCAGGCCGGGGCGGGTCGGGCAGCACATCCTCCGCGCTGGCCCACTCGGGGGTCGCCTCGGCGCGGGCGATCGATGCAAAGGCGACGAGTCCACCGCTGCGGATCAGCGACCGCCGCTCGGGGTCCCTGCTGACAAAAGCGACCGTCAACCCAAACCGCTCCGCCTCCCGTCGCACCAACTGGACATCGAGCGGGCGAAGGGGAAAGCCAGCCTCCCAATCCAGCACCAGCAGGACCCTGGGGTCCTGCGCGCGGCGCAGCCGGTCGCGCAGGGCCGCCCAATCGTCCTCTTCGTGGAGGTAAATGATCTCTGTCACTGGGACATCGCACCCACAGGCCTAGGCGGCGAGGGCCTCTTCTAACAAGCGGGGGGTTTGCGCCAGCGCTTCGTCCAGCCGCCCGGCGTCCTTGCCGCCGGCCTGGGCCAGCGTCGGCCGACCACCACCGCCGCCGCCGATCACCCGCGCTACTCCGCGCACCAACCGCACCGCGTCCACACCCCGCTCCACCAGGTCCGGCGTCACCGCGGCTACCAAGACAGGCCGGTTACCGACCAGCGCTCCCAACACCACGACGCCCGACCCAACCCGCTCCCGGTACCAGTCGGTCATCTCCCGCAGCACCTCCACGTCCGCGACGTCGGCGCGTGCTGCCAGGAGGTTCACCCCCTGCACTCGGCCCACTCCTGCCATCAGGCTCTCAAAGTGCAGCCGTGCCAGTCGATGCCGCAGGCGAGCGGCCTCCTTTCGCGCCGCCTGCAACTCCTCCAGCATGCCCTGCGTCTTCCCCTCCAATTCCTCCGGCGCACAGGAAAGACTGGAGGCCGTCGCCTCCAGAGCACGCAACCGCTGCTGTACCCAGGCCACGGCACTGCGGCCGGTCACCGCCTCGATCCGGCGCACCCCAGCGCCAATGCCCTGCTCCGAGATGATGTAGAAGGAGCCTATCTCGCCCGTCTCGTCGACGTGAGTGCCCCCACACAACTCCTGACTCAGCGGGGCGTCGGGCCAGCCAATGTGCAGCACGCGGACAATGTCGCCGTACTTTTCTCCAAAGAGGGCAATAACCCCCGCCTCCAGCGCCTCCCGATAGGGCCGGTACTCCCAGGTGACCATATAGTTGAGCAGAATCGCCTCGTTCACGCCGCGGACCACCTGCTCCACCTGCTCACGGCTCAGGGGGTCGGGGTGGGTAAAGTCGAAACGGAGCCGGTCGGGAGCGACCAGGGAGCCAGCCTGTTGGACGTGCTCGCCCAGGAGGTAGCGTAGCTCACCGTGCAAGAGATGCGTCGCGGTGTGGTTGCGGGCGATGTCCATCCGCCGCTCATAATCCACCATCGCCCAGGCCACGTCCCCCTCCCGCGGTTCACCGCGGCGGACCTCGCCCACGTGAACGATCAGGCCGGGCACCGGCCGCCGCGTGTCGGAGACGACGATCTCCCACGTTGGTTCCTCGGCCGCGGCAGAATAGACGGCGATGTGGCCCGTATCGGACACCTGTCCGCCCGACTCGACGTAAAAGCAGGTCTCAGGAAGGACTACCTCCACCTTGTCGCCCGGCCGTGCCGACGCCACCCGTTCCCCATCCCGTAGGATAGCTGTCACCGTCACTTCCAGCTCGGTTGTCTCATAAGGATCGTACTTGACGCCGGAAGAGGGCAGCTTCCCCTCCTCTTGCAGGCTCTCCAGCAGGCTCTGATAAGCAGCCAATCCTTCTTCGCCAAACGTCTGGAACGTCTCCGCCGCCCGCGCCCGCGCCCGTTGGGCCTCCAGCGCCGCGTTGTATCCTTCCTCGTCCACCGTCAACCCGCGATCCCGGGCCACGTCACGGGTGATCTCCAGGGGCAGGCCAAAGGTGTCATAGAGGCGAAAGGCATCAGCGCCGGGAACTATTTGTTCGCCACGCCCCTCGACCTTCTCCAGCAGTTCGTCCAGCCGTGCCAGTCCCAGGTCCAACGTGCGCAGGAACCGCTTTTCTTCCTGGTGGATGGTCGCTAGGATGAACGGTTGTCGCTTTTCCAGTTCTGGAAACACCGGGCTCATTCTCTCGATGACCACCCGGGCGACCTGATCCAGGAAGGGAGTGGTGAATCCCAGCTCGCGCCCAAAGCGTGCCGCGCGGCGGAGGATCATCCGCAGCACATAGTTGCGACCCTCGTTGCCGGGGAGCACGCCATCACCGATGAGAAAGGTGATCGCCCGCCCGTGGTCGGCAATGACCCGATAGCCGACAATCTGCGCCTCTCGCTCGTCGTCGCTGTGGCCCAATAACTCCTGTACCCGGTCCATAATAGGGGTGAACAAGTCGGTCTCGTAATTAGAATGCTTCCCCTGTAACACTGCCACTAACCGTTCGAAACCAGCGCCGGTGTCGACGTGCTTTGCCGGCAGCGGCTCCAGGACGCCGTCTTCGCGGTGGTTATACTGGATAAAAACCAGGTTCCACAGCTCGAGGAAGCGACCGCAGTCGGTATTGACGCCACAGACATGGTCCGGGTCGTCCCGCCGCTCGCAAAACTCGGGGCCGCGGTCGTAGTGAATCTCGCTGCAAGGGCCGCACGGCCCCACGTCCCCCATCTCCCAGAAATTGTCCTTGCGGCCAAAGTAAAGGATGTGGGCGGGGTCGATCGTCGTCTCCGAGCGCCAGAAATCGGCCGCCTCTTCGTCCCTCCCCAGGTCCCCTTTGTCATCCTCGAAGCAAGTAGCCCAGAGCCGCTCCGCGGATAGCCCCCACACTTCCGTGAGCAACTCCCACGCCCAGGCGATCGCCTCCTTCTTGTAATAGTCGCCAAAGGACCAGTTGCCCAGCATCTCGAAGAAGGTGTGGTGATATCCATCCCGCCCCACGTCATCCAGGTCGTTGTGCTTGCCCGAGACGCGCATGCACTTTTGCGTGTCGACGGCGCGGCGGTAGGGTCGTGTGCCGATCCCCAGAAAGACGTCCTTGAACTGGTTCATGCCAGCGTTGGTGAACAGCAGCGTGGGGTCGTCGGCCGGCACCAGGCTGGCGCTCGGAACAACCGTATGCCCCCTGGCAGCAAAGAAATCCATAAAGCTCTGCCTGACCTCCGCACCGCTCCACTTTTTTCCCATCGGAATCGCCTCCAAAAACGTGGCGGTCATTGTAGCGGAAAGAGGACAAACTGTCAAACACTCGATCCGGAATCAGGTGAACGTGGTCAGCGGATCAAGCAGATTAAGCAGATTAAGCAGATGGAGCAGGCGGGGGGGTAGGGGTGCACCTGCGTGTGCGCCCGAATTGCAAGCGGTTCATCGGACAAACAAGCAGAAAGGTGTGGAATGGAGGCTTTAGCCGGCAAGAGTCAAGGCTTTAGCCGGCCCTCCGCCTAAAAGCCCGATTCCGGCCGGAATGGAGGTATTGGAGAGAAATCTCAACCAGCACCGAAACGGGCACCCGGTCACGACCGTTCTTTGTTCACCGGGCCGAATTGTGATATACTGGAGCGGTATGCGAATCGCGTGGTGGTTTCTGGCTGCTGCGGCCCTTGTGGCCCTCGTCTGCTCTACGGTCATCGCCCAGGAAGCGGTCCCGACAATGGAGGTTGCCGTCGGGTTTGACGGTTACTGTCGGGGGGACGACTGGTGCCCTATCTATGTCATCCTCTCCAACGAAGGGCCGCAGATCGAGGGCGAGTTGCGCATCACCCCCCCGGGGCAGGACAACGGCGACGTGTATACTACCCCAGTCCTCCTCCCCCCTCATTCGCGCAAAGCGTACACGCTGATCGTGCCGCTGACGGGCAACCGAAGCGCACGGATGAAGGTATTGCTGACCGCCGATGGGCACCACCAACTTGCCTCCCAGCAGGTCTCGTTCCGCTATGTCAATGCCCAAGACCGGCTCTACGGCGTCATCGGCCGCGACTCCTCCGCCCTCAACTTTCTCAGTGACGTCGCGCCGTCCGGTCAGGGGGCAGCGGTCGCTCACCTGGATATCGCCACATTGCCACCATCCCCCCTGGGATGGAGAGGGCTGGACGTGCTGGTGCTGAACGATGTCGATACGACCTCTTTTTCCACCGACCAACTCCAGGCACTCGCGACCTGGCTCTCCCTGGGGGGACACCTGATCGTCGGCGGAGGGGCAAACGGCGCACAGACCGCAGCGGGCGTGACCGACCTGCTTCCGGTCACCATCGGCCCCGTGCGCACCGTGGACTCGCTAGCATCCCTGGGCCACTATATCGGTGCCGATTCCCTCCCCGGTCACTATGCCATCACAGAGGCCACCCTGCGCGAAGGACAGCCCCTCGTCAGCCAGGACAGCCTGCTCCTCATCGCCCGCCGCGAGATCGGCGCGGGAACGGTGGACTATGTGGCCTATGACGCCGGGCTGAACCCTTTTGCGAACTGGGAGGACAACGTCCGCCTGTGGCGTTCCCTGGTCGAAACTGGCGTGACGCCCAGACAACGGCTGTCCGCCATCGATGGGTACAACGCCCGCGCGGCTGCTACAGCGATCCCAGGGATCAGACCCCCATCTACCTGGCACCTGATCGCCTTCCTCCTCACTTACGCGGTGCTCGTCGGCCCGGTCAACTACCTCGTCCTGCGCAAGCTCGACCGGCGGGAACTGGCCTGGCTGACAGTCCCCCTCCTCGCCCTGGGGTTCACCATCTTGGCCTACGTGACCGGCTTCCAGATTCGCGGCCGTCTTCCCACCCTGCACCGCCTGGCGCTGGTGTACGGCCCCGAGGAAACCAACATTGGCGAAGTGACCGAGGTGGTGGGCCTATTCTCCCCCCGCCGAGCACAATACGACGTCCAGGTGGACTCGGGGGCCATCCGCCCCATACCCCCTACCCCATACAACGACACGAACAGCCTGACCCTGCGCGTCATCGAGGAAGGCGAGACCTGGACGGCGGATAACCTGCGCGCGAACGTCGGTCAGGTGCAAACGTTCATTGTGGAGGGGTTCACGCCGCTCACTCCGCCGCAGGCCCACCTGCAACTTGAGGTGGGCGAGCGAGGTGTCATCCAGATCAGGGGAAGCCTGCGTAACGGCCCGATCCCCCTGCAGAGCGCGGTCCTGGTGGTGGGCCAACACGAGATCAGCCTGGGCACCCTGGAGGCGGGGCAGACGATCACCAACATAAGCGCGGGCGGCCTCAAAATGACGCCCAGCGGGGAACTCGAGACCACCACTCCCTTCCGGGCGACGATTGGCTTAGAGTCCCCCCCCGGCTCACCGGACGACCCCGAGTACCAACGGCAGCTGTGGCTCAACGCAATTCTGGCGGACAATTGGTCCAGCTTGGAACCGGACATCTACCTTGTTGGCTGGGGTGACCAAGCGCCACTGGACGTCGGATTGGCGGGCCGGCCCGCGCGCACTTCTGACCTCGTCCTCTACGTCTTCGAGCTACCGGTGGTCCCACCGGAATCGGGGGAGAACCTGACCATCACACCGGCGCTGATCGCCCGCCGGCCCGAAGAGCCTTCCGGCTACGTCGAGATGACGGACTCTAGCTTCCAGCTCAGCGCCGGGGCCTCGCTTGTCCTGCGCTTTAGA
>JAOZPF010000224.1 GCA_029932895.1 Anaerolineae bacterium
CCGCCAAACATCACCACTGCCTTGGTGTCGGGGTCCTGCTCAAAGAGTTTCATCACCTCCGGGTGGGGCAGGCCGACCACCGCGTCGCCGCCGACGTGGACCAGGGTGGTAGCGCCGATCCCCTCCCGCGCCAGGTAGTAGGCCATCGAGGAGGTGATGCCGCCGCTGCGAGAGGCGACGCCCACCGGCCCCTGGAAGAACCAGGAGCGAGCCGAGGCGGCGCGGCCGCCCATCATCCCCAACACCGCCTTGTCGGGACTGAGCACACCCAGCGTGTTCGGTCCGATGAATTTAGCTCCTCTCTCCTTGGCCCGCTTGGCGATGACCAGCACGTCATAGATAGGCACCCGGTCGGGCACGATCACCAGCAGCTTGACCCCAGCGTCAATGGCCTCCAGCGCCGCGCTCCTGACCAGTGGGGCGGGGATAAAGAGGACGCTGATATCGATCGGCCCTACCTTCTCCCACGCCTCCTCGACCGTGTCAAAGACCGGGATGTTCTCCACCTCCTGCCCGCCGCGTCCCGGTGTCACGCCCGCCACCACTTGGGTCCCATAGTTCACCATCAGCCTCGTCCGCGTGCTTCCCTCGCGTCCGGTGATTCCCTGCACCAGAACGCGTTTGGTTTGATCGATCAGAATAGACATTTATGCCTCCGGTCTATGTTCAGGTTCCAGGTTCCAGGTTTCAGGTTTCGGGTTTCAGGTTCCAGGTTTCGGGTTCCAAGTTTCACGCCTCGTCCAGCCCCGGTATCGGCAGGTGAATAGTTCCTCCGCCCGCGCCGTGCAAGAGACACTCCACCTCGCAGGCCAGGCACTCGACGCAGCGGCCTTTGGCGGCCTCCTCGCGGGTGATGTTGAGGATGGGCAGTCCCTCGTCGTTGAGGGAGAGGATCTGCCGCGCGCACTCTTTCACACAGACCTTGCTCTCGCAGGTGGCACAGATGGCGTGGTCGAAAGTGACCGTACCGCCGGTGACGGTCTCAAAGCTGTAGGGCTTTTGCGGCTTGGGCCGTGGTTGGGGGGGCGGCACGTCGCGCAACTCGCCAGCCTTGATGAGCGCGTCCAGCCGGGCGGCGCAGAAATCAGGCGAGTCGTCCTTCTTGTACCCCTCCACGGTGGCTGGAATATAGTCGTTGACCCGCTCCAGAATCTCCACCGCCTTGTCCTCGGCATTGCCTCCCAGCCTGATCACGGCGGGGACGGAGAGATGCTCTTCCAGGAAGGCCTTGACCAGCCCCCGAGCCGAGTGGAACTGCTCCTGGCTGGCGACGCCGGAGCCGGAGCCAAAGTAGCCGTCGATGGGCCCGACAGCGAGGATGATTCTAGCCGCCCGGTAGACCTTGCTGGCGGGTGGGTTGCCGCTGGTGTCGACGAACGTCGCCAGCTTGTACCCCTGGCGCAGCACGGCGTCCATGCTCATCATCGAACCGCCGCCGCCCGCACCGTGAAAGCCAACGTAGCCGTCGCCTTTCTCAAAGTCGCTGGCCATCTGGATAAAGTAAAAAGTGCCGCGGTAGTCGTTGGCCTCCACCGCGTAGGCGATCCTCTCCAGCTCGGTCGGCGGGCGGTCGTACTCGCGGGCGATCTCGATGCCCAGGTCCTTGTGGCGGAAGACGGCATAGTCATCCACCGTGACGCGGCAGTCGGCGGCATAGAGCTTGCCGTCCGCCGTCTGGACCAGGGGGTTGATCTCGGCGGCGCGGGCCTCGTAGGTGCGGGCGACGTTGTATAGCCGTACCAGCAGCGTGCCCAGGTCCCGCTGCAACCGCCCCCCGATGCCGGTCCGACGGACCAGGTTACGGGCCTGATAGTCCTGCAGGCCGGACTCGATGTCGGCGTGCACACTGGCGACCTTGTCCGGGTGGGCGGCGGCGATCTCCTCGATGCCTGTGCCGCCGACGCTGGAGAACATCACCAGCGGAGCCTGCGCCCGGTCGTCCACGATCACCCCGGCGTAGAACTCGCGGGCGATCTCGAGCTGCTCCTCCACCAGAACCCGGTCCACGGTAAAGCCCTTGACCTTCATGCCGAGCATCGCCTCGGCGGCGGCGGCGGCCTGGTCGGGTGTGGCTGCTTTCTTGATGCCGCCCACGCTGGCGCGACCCGTCACCCAGGCCTGGGCCTTGACCATCACTGGCCGGCCCAGCTCTTGGGCGATAGCGCGCGCTTCGTCGGGCGTGCTTGCCACACGCCCCTGGGGCACGGCGATCTTGGCTTGTTGGAGAAGCAGTTTGCCCTGAAATTCGTGCAGTCGTGCCATAAAAACCCTCCCCTTTGTCATTGCTCTGCCGGAGCGATAAAGCCGCGCTTCGCCCGGGCACCGTGTTCAAGGTACACGCAGAAGCTCCATTGGTCTATGGACGTTCTGCCTGTTTTGGAGATGACAGTTGTCGGCATCCCCATCCCTGTCGGGAGGGAAGTATAAACCGGGATGGGCATGGTGTCAATCTGTGGCTGGCGAGGGGTTTCACTGTTGGGGCAGCCTTTCCGCGTGGGCGTATTTCAGTCTGGGGCATATTCTGTGCCCGTCGTTCGCCCGGAGCTGAAAGCTCCGGGCTCATCCCGCGAAGCCCCCTCCAGGGGCTAAAGAGCCCAAAGGGCTTTGTCTCCTGAACCCGGCGCTTCGAGCCGGGCGGACCGGCACCAGCATCGCTCTTGGCCCAAGTTTGTCCCCAAGCTGAATACACCCCCGCGAGTTTGACACCGTGACCGGGTCGTGATATCCTCTAGCCGAGGAGGTGCGTTTATGCCCAAGAGCGGAGCCGTGCGCCGGGGAGTGCTCGCCGTGGCCGGTGGGATTGCGTTGGTCGCGTTGCTGGCCGTGGTGGCGGTGCTGAACCGGGCGGAGCCTGTGGCTGCCCCGCTGACCAGTCCCACAGCTCCCTCTGACCCTGCCGTCGCCATTGTCGATGACACACCTATTGGCGTGAATCTCTGGGTGGAGACGGTGCTGGTGGACCGGGTGATGAGCCAATTGGTGGGCGTCGTTCCCCCCGACCCGCAGGTGACACTGGAGCGGATGGTCAACGAGATGTTGATCGCCCAGGGAATGGATGTGGAGCAGCCCGACGGGCCGGAGGTGGAAGCGTACATCGCCACGCTGGAGGCGGGCTGGGGAGTGAACGACGAGCAGGTGGTAGCTGCGTTGCGCGGAGTGGGGCTGGAGCGAGATGCGCTGGTGCGAACCGCTGCCCGGCTTCTTCTGCTCCAACAGGCGCAGGAAAAGGGAGCCGCAGAGGGCTGGGACCTGGGGGAATGGCTGACGGCGCAGAGGGAGCAGGTCCAGGTCGTCACCGACCAGGAACAGGTCAACGCTGGCCTGCGCGCACTCGCCTCCATCTTGCCGCCCTCACCTCCGCCTCCCACTGCCACGTCGGAGCCCTCCTCCCCCCAGGCGGCGGATTTCCGCTTGCGCCAGGCTGGCGGGGGACGGCTGACCCTCTCCAGCCAACTCGCCCAGGGGCCGGTCGTGCTCGTCTTTTTCCAAAAGTGCGGCTGAGGGGCCGACCGGACGCAACTCGGGCAGTTGCAAAACGCTTATGGTCAGTTCAAGGCACGTGGTGTCGAGATCGTGGCGGTGGCAGTGAACACCATCCAGGCGATCGCGAGCGCACAGGAGGCCGTGCATGCATCCTTTCCTATGCTCGCCGATCCCAACCACGAAGCGGCCGCGGCATATGGGGTCCATGACCTCCTGGGGGACGGGCTGGCGGCGCCGGCGGTATTTGTGATCGACCGCGACGGCAGTATTCTCTGGTCCTACATTGGCCAGGAGGCGCACGACCGCCCGGCGGTGGACGAGATCCTGGCAAATTTGCCATAGGGGTGGTCCCCCTGTAGCACGTTGGTAGCCCGACTCCACCTGGTCGTCTCCACCTTTCCTTGACTTTTCTTCCTTTCCACAGTATCCTTTTGGGTGGAAGGAGGGGGACTGTGAATCGACCGTCGTACGTGGCGATTGAGGGCGTCATCGGCGTCGGTAAGACAACGCTGGCCCGTCTGCTCCAACCCCGTTTCAATGCCGAGTTGCTGTTGGAGGTTTTTGAGGAGAACCCCTTTCTCTCCGATTTCTATGCCGACCGGGAACGGTACGCTTTCCAGACCCAGATTTTCTTTCTGCTCAGTCGCTACCGGCAACAGCAGGCCCTCCAGATGGGCGGTCGTTTTATTCTCTCCGACTATACCTTTGCCAAAGACCGTCTCTTTGCCCGCCTGAACTTGTGTGGGGACGAGTTGGCGATGTACGAGCGGGTCCATCGCGCGTTGGCGGAGAAGGTGGTGTTGCCCGACCTGGTGGTATATCTACAGGCTGACCTGGACGTGTTGATGGCGCGTATCGCAACCCGGGACCGGCCCTACGAACGCCAGATGGAGCCTGACTATATCGAATCCCTTCGCCAGGCTTACGAGCAGCACTTTGCTGACTACGAGTCCACCCCGCTGCTCGTGATTGACACCAACCGGCTCGACTTTGTCCGCAACCAGGACGACCTGGCCTATGTGGAGGCCCGTATGCGGGCTGCGGTGAGCGCGGTGGACGCGCAAGCCCGCGTCCAAGCCGGCGGCGCAGAAGAGCGGGGAGAGGGAGCACATCGTTGGCCGCTGGTGGACGAGTTTCTTGCCCTGACGCAAAGTGTGGGGGCTTTGGGAGCAGCTCTTTCCGACGACGCCGGCGGTGCGTCCTCTGCCTTCCGTGAGGCGCTGACTGCTTCCCGCGAGTGCCTGGAACGCATAGAGCGGAGGGTGGAGGAGGGGGGATGACCTGGCAGTTGCCCGTCCTGGTCACCAGTACAATCTCGCTCCTCATCCTCGTCGTTGCCTACCTCGCGGTGGGGTGGGGCGGCCGGCGGCCGAGCAGGGGGCTGGGGGGGGGGGGGGGGGCGCTCTACGGCCTCCCTCTGC
>JAOZPF010000225.1 GCA_029932895.1 Anaerolineae bacterium
CGAGGTACTGAACTTGAGATTTCTTCTCTTCCATCAGACAAAAGACCCTCCTTAAACAAGGATTCAGCGATGGCCCGCCTAACTCAATAGTGAGCGGAGCCCTGCCCCCCTAATCCGCACTGCTGTTATTACGGCACCCCGTCCATGTGGCTCCCCCTTCCGTCAACAGCTACCACAAACACCGGAAAGGAATTACTTCCACTATCGGGGATCGTATGCGTGGAATAGACCGATAAATCGCTCCGTATTCGCGAACACTGATCGGACAGCCGCCCTTGCCCCAATGTCCACCCTGCCTTGCCTTGGACGGAATCTCGCCTATAATATCCAGCAGTGGGGATATGCGGGGAGGCCCCCACTCGCTGAATCCTATTTCATTATAGGCCAAAAACTCCCGCTGTCAACGGCGAAAGGCAAAAACAATGCACTCTACAACGCAGAAACGCCCCCAAAAACTGCTCGACCAGCTCCGCGATACGATCCGCCGCAAGCACTATTCCATCCGTACTGAACAGGCCTATGTCTCCTGGGCTAAACGGTTCATCCTCTTCCACAACAAGCGCCACCCCCGCGAGATGGGCCGCGAGGAGGTCGAGGCTTTCCTCACTTACCTCGCCGTCCAACGACGCGTCGCCGCCTCTACTCAAAACCAGGCGCTCAATGCTATTCTCTTTCTCTACCGCGAGGTGCTCGAAATTGAGCTCGACCTGCCCCTCAATGCGGTCCGCGCTAAACGGCCTAAACGCCTCCCCACTGTCCTCACCCGCGATGAAGCCCTCCGCGTCATCGCCTGCCTCTCCGGCACTCACCAACTGATGACCAAGCTCCTCTATGGCTCCGGCCTCCGCCTGATGGAATGTGTCCGCCTCCGCGTCAAGGACCTCGATTTCGAGCAACGTATTATCACTGTCCGCGATGGCAAAGGGATGAAGGACCGTATCACGGTCCTCCCCGATAGCCTCTCCTCCCCCCTCCAAGAACACCTCCGTAGGGTGGAGATGATCCACCAGCAAGATATCAAGGCCGGCTACGGCGCGGTCTACCTCCCTTATGCCCTGGACGTCAAGTACCCCAACGCTAACCGCGAGTGGATCTGGCAGTATGTCTTCCCCGCTAACCGCCTCTCCACTGACCCCCGTACCCACGCTGTCCACCGCCACCATATCGACCCCAGCACGCTGCAAAAGGCGGTCAAAAGGGCCGCACGACTGGCCGACGTAAAAAAGCACGTCACTTGCCACACTTTCCGCCATTCCTTCGCCACCCGCTTGCTCGAATCCGGGCACGATATCCGCACGGTGCAAGAGCTCCTCGGTCATAAGGATGTGAAAACGACAATGATCTATACTCACGTCCTCAACCGCGGCGCGTTTGCCGTGCGCAGTCCGCTGGACGAGTAAAAGGAATGACCAGCGGGATAAAACCCCCGCTGGCCTATGAAATGCCCCCTCAGAAAACACAGGGGGAGAAGGTGCCTGTCGCGCTGCGACGTGCAACCACCCCAAGCTCTAACTCAGAGTGGATCGATCTCGCCCTCTTGGACATACCGCTTTACTTCGCAGACCCGCAGCCCGGTCAACCCCATGTCCTCCACTACCCGCCCTCGCTCAAAGTAGTTGGTGCCATGGATCACGCTCGCTAGCTGGATCAACGCGTCGATCGCCCAGGTGTCCACGCCGAATTGCTCCCCCAACGAGGCCAGCGGCACCAGGCTGAACGGCACGTCCTCAAAGATGTAACGGTGACGCAGGTTGCGCGGCGCTTTGATCCCCTGGTAACCCGCGTTGCCTAGGATGGCCTCGTACAACGTCTCTCCTTTGGCCGAGTAGGCATCCCGCAGCCACCGCAGCGCGCCCCGCGCACGTACTCCCAACGCGGCAGCTATGGTCACCCGCTCCCGGTCCAGTACCTCCAGTACCCGCGAAGTCGAAGGGGTGACTCCGTCTATGTAGAATTGGAAATCGCCCTTGGTGCTCTCGATCCACCCGGCATTGAGCAGCGTCAGCGCCGGGTGAAAGATCGCTCCCATGTTGTCCAGGCTGGTGTGCAGTACGTTGGGTACAGGGATAAACTGGGGATAGGCCTCGCACACTGTCTCCAGCACGTGACCGGTGCGTGTGGCCGGCAGAGCAGCCAGGGGAACGGCGTTCTTGCGACGAAAGATGCGCGCCTGGGCCGGACCGGTGCTGCGGCTGGCAAAGACGAGCGTGCCAGCCTCGGCCACGACGACGTCGGCAGCACACCCCTCTTGGTCGAGTATCCGCCGCACCTCCAGCGCCCCACCGGTGCGGCCGGGGTTGAGGATTATGATCTGGCCGTCACGCAGATGAGGAGCACAGATGCGGGCAATGTCCCGGTGCCCCGAAGCTGGCACAACGACCATGATCACATCGGCATCATCAAGCGCCTCGGCAATGTCCGAGGTGACACCCGCTAGCTGGCAGCGGCGAACGACGCCATTTTCGTACTTTAACTCGATCTCACGGCGCAAGGCTATCTCGTTGATGCGCTCCGCGGTGCGGTTGTAGAGTTTGACTGTAAATCCCTTGGCAGCCAGGTCCGCCGCCATCGCCTTGCCGCCATGCCCAGCCCCAATCACTGTGTAATGTACTCCGTTGCTCATTCTTTTTCCCCCTCTCCCGTCTATTCTCGCCCGGGCAGCAGGCCCAGGCCAGCTATGCGCTCCTCCTCCGAAATGGCCCGCCCTGTACCAGGCTCCACAGCCACACACGCCCCGCGCGAGTCTATGCGGGTTGCGATCTGCCCGCGCGCAAAGGGGTTGTTGCGCAGATGAGGGGCGTCCAGTAGCCCGCTCGTCACCGCCCGCGCCAGGACGGCGGGGTCGGTGAACGGGTCGGTCACACCAGGCCCGCCCAACTTCCGAATGGCCTCCAGCGTGACCCACGCCTCTCGCACCAGCTCTTCCTTGCGCCGCTGAACGGCTGGGTCGGCCGCCATGTCGGGTTGCCCCCCCAGCGCATTCTCGATGGCCCGGCGGGCCAACCCACAAGCCTCGATCACGTCGTCAGCGGTGGCGGCGTGGTGAGCCTCGGTGTGGCTGACCACGTGGACGATGTGCGGACGAAGCGCCATCTGTAAATACACGCTGGTCGCCAGATGAGCGCGGGCCGCGTCCGGATCCAAGGGGTAGCTGAGTAGGCCGGTGCGCGTCTGCCGCCAGATACGGAAAGGGGCTCCCTCCCCCTCTCTCGCGGTGGAGAGCGGAGCTGTGATCTCCAGACAAGCCATCATCTTGGCCAGGTCCATCGCCCCGGAAAGGCCGGGCGGACTGTTGAACATCATCTGGGCGATATAGTCCCGCACGCCAAACGCGCGGGCGTTGTACGCCGCAAGATAAGCGGAAACGACAAACAGCACGTCCGGCGCGTCGCGCATCCCCCAATGATGAGGCTCGTTCAGTTCCACCGGGATGCCCCGCTCCCCATACCAGGCCATCACTCTCTGGTGCTCGCGGATCGAACTCTCCAGGTCCCACGGTCCGCGCCCATCCATCTGATTGAACCAGAAAATGGGGATCGCCCCCCAGGCGATGTTGATAGTCTCTACATACATCTCGGCCAAGCGGATAAAGTCATCGCTGCCAGAGTAGGTGCGCATGAGCGGAAAGTTACCCCGCCGACTGGCAGCGTAAAGGGCGCGATAGTCGTCGGCGCTGCGCACGGGCACGCCCCCCGCTCCGCGGCGGCGTGGGTTCTGCCGCTCCGGGTGGAAAAAGTTGGCCTGGGCATCCTGGTCGATTCCCAGTGAGACGACGTCCAGTGCCCGGGCCGCGGCGATGCGGGCGATTCCCGCGCGGGTGGCCTCCACCGTCGGCAGACCAAAGTGATGGCGAATGGCGGGAAACGGTTCCTTCCAGGCTATACGCTCCACAATGGTCTGCGGAAAGTCGGCCTCGGCAGCCCGGGTCGCTGGCTGGCCCTTCAGATAGGCCAACGTTGCCTCGGACGGCTCGCTGCCATCGAAAACGCGCTCAAAGAAACCGATGGCCCGTGCCCGTTCGGCCACCGGCGGCGTCCCGCCAAAGGCAAAGCGCACCCCGGCGGCGCGCAGCTCGTCCGCCTCCTCGGCAAACTCGACCAGCAGCCGCTCGCCTGTCTCCGGCGTCAAGCGGTAGGAAACTCCCACCAGGGCCGCCTTCTCACGGCGAGCCGCTTCCAATACCCGCTCGATCGGTACCGCCGGGCCGAGGAACACCGTCCGCCATCCCGCCGCCTCTGCCAACCGCAAAAAGTTCACCACCCCAGCTATATGGACGCATTCGCCCAATGCAGCCGCGACTACTGTCTTCATCCGGTACCTCCAACTATCTGCTCTGGAAAAGAGCTAAACTCGACCACCCCCCACGACAGTCTCCGTCACTCGATGGGGGCGTCTTCCTCGCCGCTCGATATTCCAAGATGTCTCGGTGATTTCGGGCTCTACGAGGGAGCCGCTCGAAACAGGTGGCTACAACAACGGAGCAAGGTAGCACATACAACAAGGATCCCCATAGAGGATCGGGCCCCTGCTTTCGGCTCGTAAGGCCGACACCCCCAGCCTACCAGACGAAAAGGCTACGCAACATACATTCTACCAGTCACGGCCTATCTTGTCAAACGAACACTAAGAGCCTATCCGAAAAACGCTCCTGTCCCGCCGGGCGCCAAGCCGCCCGGCTAAGCCAGCAAAACCCCCTTACAGGCTCCAATCCGGACTGTAGGCTTTAGCCGGGGTACTTGGCTTCCCATTGGGGCCTGGGTTCCTCAACACCCTGGCCAAAATCGTCCTTACAATCCGGACTGTAGGCTTTAGCCGGGGTGCTTGGCTTCCCATTGGAGCCTGGGTTCCTCAACACCCTGGCCAAAATCGTCCTTACAATCCGGACTGTAGGC
>JAOZPF010000226.1:0-1178 GCA_029932895.1 Anaerolineae bacterium
TCCCATTTGATGTTCGAAGTCGGGCGGGAACTGGCCCAGTACTTCGCCGACGCCGGTGTGACCAAGGTCATCACGGCCGAGATCTCCGGGATCGCCCCGGCGCTGGCGACGGCGCACGCGCTGGACGTGCCGATCATTTACGCCCGCAAGACCCGACCGATCACGATGACCGGGCCGGTCTTCGTAGAGGTCGCCCCTTCGCACACCAAGGGGAGCGATGTATTCCTGATGGTCTCTGCAGAATTCCTGGGGCCGGACGATCGCGTGCTGGTAGTGGACGACTTCCTGGCCTCGGGTGCCACGATTGAGGCCCTGGTGCGGCTGATCGAGCACGCGGGCGCGACGCTGGTTGGCATTGGCGCGGCCATCGAGAAGCGATTTGAGGGCGGCCGGGAGGCATTGGCTTATCTTAACGTGCCCATCGTCTCGCTGGCCGTCATCGCCGACATGGGCAACGGGCGAATCGTATTGGAGAACTGATCGCCCAGGTATCGCGATCGCAGAACGTCCAGGTGGGTGGCACCTAACGTCATATCGCCTTAAAGAGCTTCCGGACAATTGTATATACATTGTCGTCTTTGACGGTCCGGGGGCTGAAGCGCTGGTCACCTGGGTAGTAGGGCGGGTTTCTTACCCGCCTGGAAGGCGTAAGGATGGGCAACGCCATCGCTATCCTCGACTTCGGCTCGCAGTACACACAACTGATCGCCCGGCGCGTGCGGGAGGCCCACGTTTATTGTGAACTTTTCCCATGGGATGCCCCGGCCGGGGAGGTGTTGGCACTGAGGCCACGCGGGTTCATCCTTTCGGGCGGGCCTGCCAGCGTCTACACTTCGGACGCGCCGCAGTTGCCAGACTATGTCCTGGCCCAGGGCGTACCGGTGCTGGGCATCTGCTACGGAATGCAGTTGCTGGCCGACCGCCTGGGCGGCCGGGTGACACCCGCAGACCGCAGAGAATACGGACCGGCGATGGTGGAGTTAACCGGACCGTACAACCCGCTACTTGGGAATCTGCCATCCCCAACCTCCGGCCTCAAGGTCTGGATGTCCCACGGCGACCGTATCGAAGCGCTCCCCCCCGGATTCGAGGTCCTGGCCCGCAGCGCCAACTCCCCCGTGGCGGCGATGGGGAATCTGGCACGGGGATTGTATGGCCTGCAGTTCCACCCCGAGGTG
>JAOZPF010000226.1:1188-4849 GCA_029932895.1 Anaerolineae bacterium
TGGCGCATACAGACCGGGGGCGGGAGATCCTGCGCCGCTTCGCCGTCAACGTCTGCGGCTGCACGCCCGACTGGACGCCAGCGGCCTTCATCGAGCAGGCGGTGGCAGCGATCCGCACTCAGGTAGGCGTGGATAGGGTGGTTTGCGGGCTCAGCGGCGGGATTGATTCCGCTGTGACAGCAACCCTTGTGCACCGGGCGGTGGGCGATCAACTGACCTGCGTCTTCATCAACACGGGGCTCCTGCGGCGTGGCGAACCGGAGCAGGTGATGCACACGTTCCGGACGGAGCTGGGCATGCGGCTAAGGTCGGTGGACGCGGCGGACGAGTTCCTCGGCGCACTGGAGGGGGTGACCGACCCGGAACAGAAACGGCGCATCATCGGTGAGCGCTTCATCCGGGTGTTCGAGCGGGAGGCAAAGCAGTTGGGACAGGTGCGGTTTCTGGCTCAAGGGACGCTCTACCCCGATGTGATCGAGAGCCGAGGACCTGAACGGCGGGCTGCGTCTCGCATTAAGACGCACCACAACGTCGGTGGGTTGCCAGGGGACATGGCGTTCGAGCTGGTCGAGCCCCTGCGGTATCTCTTCAAGGATGAAACGCGAGCGGTCGGGCAGGCGCTGGGCCTGCCGGACAAGATCGTATGGCGGCAGCCCTTTCCCGGTCCGGGTCTGGCAGTGCGGATAATCGGAACGGTCACCCAGGAGCGGTTAGAGACGCTACGAGCAGCGGATAGCATCCTGCTGGAGGAACTGGACACGGCGGGGCTGTTACGTCAGGCCACGCAACAGGCGTTTGCCGTCCTACTGCCGGTGCGGAGCGTGGGCGTGATGGGAGATGGGCGGACCTATCAACACGTCGTCGCTATCCGCGCCGTCACGACCGCCGATTTTATGACCGCCGACTGGGCACGGTTGGACCATGAACTGCTGGCCCGTATCAGCAACCGCATCGTCAATGAGGTGCCGGGGGTCAACCGGGTGGTGTACGATGTCACCTCAAAGCCTCCAGCGACAATTGAGTGGGAGTAGGAGGTACGAATCTCTTATCCATGCCAATCCGTTTGATCCGTGTCCACCTGTGTCCCATCGAAGGGTGCTGAATTGAGTGGGTCGGGGTTGATGGAGGGGGAAAATGAACTCTGACAGTGTTATCGGCTTCCCGCCCGAGCCCACCGTTGGCACATTGCGCGTCATCGGGGGCAGGCGCCTGGAGGAACGAACACCATACACCGCAGTCCTGACTCCACCGTCCCGGGCAGCACGTGGCCGAGAGGGGGACCGCCTCTTCTTGCTCATGGACCTGACCGGGGCAGTGTCGCCGCATCTATGCCGGGAGCTGCGCGAGGTGATGGCACAAGCGTATTGGTCCACCGCCGGCAGCATCACCGCCGCGTTGCGCCAGGCGGCGGCGGCGGCCAATCGCCACCTGTTCCATATCAACCTGCACGCCCCCCCCTCCGATCGCTGCCAGGGCCATCTGATCTGTGCCGTCCAGCACGGCGATGACCTATTCATCCTCCAGGTCGGCTCGGCCCGGGCCTGCTTTTTGCATGGGAGGTACCTGCAGTGTTTCTCCCGCGATGAGCCCCCCCCTCCCGCAGGAACCGGGCGAATGGCCGGGGGACATCTCTACCATACCTTCATCGCCCCTGGCGACGTACTGCTGTTGGCCTCGCCCGCTTTTATGCGAGAGAGTGACAACGCCGGCCTCATCCGCGTGCTGAGCCGGGGTGAGATGCAGGAGGCTATAGAGGGCCTGGAGCAGGTAGGGGCCGGGACCGACTTCTCCGCGCTGCTCGTGCGCTGGTCCCCACCCGGACAGGAGCCAGCAGCAGACAAGGCCCCCTCCCCATCGCCCCAGACCAAGCGCCGGAGGCTCTGGCCAAGGCCCCGCAGAAGGGCCGCAGCCCCTCGAGCGGAGACACCGGCGGCCCGTGAGGTGCCCTCGCCCGTCCCCACCCCCAAGACACCCGTGAGCAGCGAAGCCAGTGCCCGGCCGGCCATAGCCAGCCCCGGCCAGGCCGGCCTCGACCAATTCGATCAGGCCGCCAGGCCCCGCGAACGGGCCCGGCCGAAGCCCCGCGCGCGCCCGAGGCCCGCGGGCCCCAGCCTGGGAGCACGGTTGGCAGGCATAGGCCGCCTGGTGGGAGGTGGGATCGTCGCCGCCGGTGCGGGCCTGGTAGGTGCGATGGGCACGTTGCTTCGGCGCACGTTGCCCGGCCCCGAACGCGAGGCCCGACGACGGGCACGTGCCCCTCGTACACGTCGCCCCCGCCCAATCCCCAAGGAGAACCGCACGTTGATGATGGTCATCGCCATCGGAATCCCGATCGTGCTGGCCATTGTCGTGGCGTTGGCCTATCTCTCATTCGGGACCGATGCGCGGTTCCGAAGCCTCATCAGACAGGCGGAGGCAGAGGCTGCGCTGGCTCAGGAGGCCGGAGGCCTGGGGGAAGAGACTCGACCTCACTGGGAGGCCGTGCTGAATTATGCAAATCAGGCCATCGAGTTGCAGCCCGGCGACCCGGTCGCCACAGCGCTTCAGGTCCAGGCCCAGGCTGCCCTCGACTACCTCGACGGCATCGTGCGCCTGGAGCCAGTTTTGCTGTGGGACTTCAGGCCAGGCACCGTCCCACGCCGAATGGTCGTTCACGGACAGACGATCTTCGTTTTGGACCCGGCGGGGGGATGGGTGGCCCAACTGACCCTGAACCCGACCGGGGATGGCGTAACCGAGCAGGGCGACCCGACCCTGGTACGGACCGGGCAGCAGGTCGGCGAGGGCAGGGTAGGACAACTGGTGGACCTCACCTGGGTCGATCCTGGGGGCGAGCGGCAGACAAGTGCGCTGCTGATCCTTGAAGAAGGTGGGGCGTTGGTGAGCTACGACCCGGCCTGGGTGGATGAGGGAGGAGCTCCTCAACTGATGCGCTCCCTCCTGGGCACGCCGCCGGCCGGTAAGCCCAAAGCCGTCAGCTCTTTCGGAGGCCGCTTTTACATCCTCGACCCCACCGCCAATCAGATCTGGCGGTACGAGCCCAGAGGTAACGTTTACCCCGAGCAGCCCGATCGCTATTTCGTCACCCCTCCCCCCAGACCGCTGGAGGATGTGCTGGACATGGCGATAGATGGCAATGTCTACCTTCTTCACCAGGGCGGGACGATCATCAAGTTCCTGAGAAGCGAACCCCAACCCTTTGAGGTGAGCGGGTTGCCTGGCGACCTGAGCCAGGCGATAGCGCTGGCGGTGGACCAGGACGGGAACAGCGGTGTGGTCTACGTGGCTGATCGAGGCGGGGGCGAGCAGGGGGGTGGACGAGTGGTCGCACTGGGGCCTGATGGGGCCTTCCAGGCGCAATTCCGCGCCGGCGGGGCCTTCGACGCGCTGGAGGCGCTGGCGGTGGACGAAGCCGCAGGACGGTTGTATGTGATCAGCGGCGGCCGGCTCTACGTGGCGCCGCTACCCTGATCGTTGCAATTATGTTATAATTTATCCTGAGGTGCCCGTCACCCAGGAGGTGACGGGCACCTGGATAAAGCCTTTCGCAATTTTCGCTAAGGACAGTTGACCATTTGCAGTCTAACAACTCCAGCACCGCCTGCTGTTCGAAAACCGCGGCGGTGCTCTTGATGGGAGGATAATGGTGCGGCGCAGTGTA
>JAOZPF010000227.1 GCA_029932895.1 Anaerolineae bacterium
TTGGGTGAAAGTGGACGAGATGATGCGCACGACCGCTCCCGACATATACGCCATCGGTGACGTGACCGGCCGGCTGCCACTGGCCCACGTCGCTTCCGCCCAGGGCATCATCGCCGCCGAGGCCATCGCTGGGACCGCTCCCCCGCCGCTCGACTATGACAGTATCCCCCGCTGTACCTACTGCCAGCCCCAGGTCGCCAGTTTTGGCCTCACCGCGGCCCAGGCCCGGCAGCAGGGGTACGAGGTGCGGGTGGGGCGATTCCCCTTTCTCCCCAATGGCAAGGCGCTGGCGCTGGGCGAGAACGAGGGATTTGTCAAGATTGTCGCCGACGGCGGGTCGGGCCGGCTTCTGGGCGCTCACCTGGTCGGCCCTGGGGTAACCGAGCTCTTGCCAGAACTGGTGCTGGCCCGCAACGCCGCCCTCTCTCCAGAGGCTATATTCCGCTCTGTCCACGCTCACCCCACCCTGGGCGAAACCCTGGCGGAGGCCGCCCACGGACTGTTCGGAGCGCCAATCCACCTCTGAGCGGAGATAACGTGGTCACGGAACAGCACCTGTGCTATAATCACAGTGATGGGGGGGCTTGGACCTGCCTGACATTTGCGATGACCAAGCAGAGTTCACGTAGCAAGGGGAGCAAGCGGCGCAGCCGCAGACGGCGCAAGAGGCCGCGGATTCAGATCAGCACCGACGTCCAGTTGGACATCTTGGGCTATATGCTGCTGATCGTCGCGCTGCTGACCTTGCTGGCGCTCCTCTCTGTCCAGCGAGGAAGGCTGCTGGGGCCGTGGGTGGGGCTGTTGAGCCGCACCTTGGGCTGGGGCGTCTACGTGGTGCCCTTCTTTGTCGGCGCGGGGGGGCTCTATTTGCTCCTGCGCCGCTTTGGTGACCGCGTGCCCCGCCCCGAGCCGGAGCAGGTGGTGGGCGTGTTGCTGCTCTTTATCGCCTTTCTCGTCACCGTCCATTTCCCGACGGCCTGGCTGACCCGGATGGATAGTTACGCGCTGGCTGAGGCCGGCTATGGCGGCGGCTACCTGGGGGCTGGGCTGGGCATACTCATGGTGCAGGGGCTGGGTGGGGCCGGGACCGTGTTGGTGCTGCTGGCTGTCTGGGTTCTGGGCGTCTTTTTCACCTTTGGCGTCTCGCCCGCCGACATGGTCCGTGGGCTGCTATCTCTGAGCAAACGGGCCGAATGGCTCCGGCGGCCAGTCCAGTTGCCCCTGCCGTTTCGGCGGAGAACGGATGCCCCTGCTCAGCCCTCCCCGCGACCCGTCCGGGCCGTCCGGCGGGCGGAGGTCTCCCCGCCGGTTGCCGACTACAGGCCGCCGCGCATCGTGGGCGGGCCGCCCCAGGACGTGCCTCCGCTGGCGGCCATCCTGGAGGCCGGGGACGAGCAGGACCTGGACCAAGAGTTCGCCCGGCGGCAGGCGCGGGCGATTGAGGAAACCCTGGCCAGCCTGGGCGCGCCGGTCAAGGTGCAGGAGATCAACCGCGGGCCGGTGATCACCCAGTTTGGCGTAAAGCCACTCACGGTCACCACCAAGCGGGGGAAGGAGACGCGGGTCAAGGTGAGCAAGATCGCCAGCCTCGCCGACGACCTGGCGCTGGTCCTCTCCGCCAAGACGATCCGTGTCCAGACACCCGTGCCGCGCAAGGGGCTGGTGGGCATCGAGGTGCCCAACCAGGAGGTCTCCCTGGTGGCGCTGCGGGACATTGTCGAGAGCGAGGTGTGGGAGACGGTCGATTCTCCCCTGCGGATGGGGCTGGGGCAAGATGTCTCTGGCGCGCCATTTGTCGCTGACCTGCGAACGATGCCCCACTTGCTCATCGCAGGCACTACCGGCTCCGGCAAGTCGGTCTGCATCAACGCCATCCTGGCAGCGTTCCTCCTCCAGAACACGCCGGAGCGGTTGCGACTGCTGATGGTCGATCCCAAGCGGGTGGAGCTGACCTTTTACGACGGTATCCCACACCTGCTGGCCCCGGTGGTCGTCGATATGGAGCGGGTCGTCGGCGCTCTCAAGTGGGTGCTGCGGGAGATGGACGGGCGATATCGGCGCTTTGCCTCCGTCGGCGCGCGAGATATTGTGGACTATAATGAACGGATCGTTCCGCAAAAGCCCGACGGAAAGCCAATCCCCTACATCGTGGTCGTCATCGACGAGCTGGCGGACCTGATGATGCTGGCCCCGCAGGAGACGGAGCGGGCGATCTGTCGCCTGGCGCAGATGGCGCGGGCGACTGGTATTCACCTGATTATCGCCACCCAGCGCCCCAGCGTTGACGTGGTCACCGGCCTCATCAAGGCCAACTTTCCCGCCCGCATCGCCTTCAACGTCGCCTCCTCGGTCGATTCACGGGTGATCCTGGATATGCCCGGCGCGGAGCGGCTCCTGGGACGAGGGGACATGCTCTTTGTGGCCCCCGACGCAGCCCAGCCGCGGCGGTTGCAGGGAGCGTTCGTCTCCGACGCCGAGCTTGGGCGGCTGGTCGGTTACTGGAAGGGGGGACAGGAGTTGACGCCCGCGCCCGCCGCCGAGACCACGCCGCTTGCTGCACCACCGGCTCCAGTTCAGTTGCCCCTGCAAGAAGAACTGGTCCCCTCCCATCCCGCTTTCGAGGACGACCTGCTCCCCGACGCGCTGGGCATCCTCCTGGCGGAGAATCGGGCTTCCATCTCCCTCCTCCAGCGGCGGTTGCGCATTGGCTACACTCGCTCGGCCCGCATCGTGGATATGCTGACCGAGATGGGCGTGATCGGCCCGCCCCAGCCGGGAGGGCAGGCGCGCGAGGTCAACCGCGCGGTGGCTGAGGAGTTGCTGCGCAAGGCGGGTGGGCCATGAGCTATGGCATTTACAAAGAGAGCTATACCGGGCGCGAGGCCTATCGCTACCGCGTGGTCGATGGGGAGGACCGGCTCTGCTATCTGGCCGAACCGACAGGGATGTTCCTGCCCGACCCCACCCGCCTGGTGACCTTTTTCAATCCCGACCACGAGCCCATCGGCCGCCTGGAGCCCGCCCCGCGTCCCTCTTGGCAGTTGAGCGGCACCTACTCCCTCTTGCTGGAGAGTGAGGAGCAGCCGCGCGCCGTGATCGAGGAGCAGTGGAGCCTGGTCGATCTGATCCTCCTGCGGCTGCCCCATTACGTGCTCCGCATCGGGACACGGACCTATGTGGCGCTGGGCAACCGGTACGGAGAGCGACTGTATGAGCTGTTCCTGCCGGCAGCAGGGACAATTCCCGAGTTGGAAGAGGCCGAGTTGGACGACGTGGGGATGGCCCAAGCGCTGATCATGATCGCGCAGGAGCGGCGGGGGGAGCAGGTAGGAGAGCTGACCTGTCCTACGCGGGGACCGAACTATCTTGTCGAGGCGGAGCCGGCCTCTCTGCGTCAATCTCCTCTCGCTCTGGCTGGTTTGATCATCATCGTGGACATGCACCTGAGTGGCGTGCCGCTATAGAACGGGTGTTCTGGGCTTTTGTTGCCTCCCCCATCGTCCGATGGTATAATCAACAGGCCGGGCACGCGCCGGCACAAGGGGAGTATGTCCAAGTACAGTCAGGGGGAAAAGAGGACAGACCACACAGCGTTGGCGCAGCGTCTCCTCTCCCACTTTTTCTGTTGGGCGAGCGCCTTCTTCTGGCGGGCCCACGTTGATTGGCGGACGCGCCGTCCGACGCTGGTGCGGATCACCGCCCACCTTAGCCTGGCAATGCTGGCGCTGGTGGTGTTGGTGGTGGGGCGCATCCGCCCGCCCGCGCAGGCCCTCGGCGGTCCCTCTCTCGCTCCCCCCAGCGCGCCCGGTGCGGTGCCACCCACTCCGGCGGAGGTCTCCCTCTGGCGGCCGAGTGGTTTACCAGCACTGACCCGGCTGGCCCAACCGCACACCGACATCCCTGAGCGGCCCCGCAGCTCGGTCATCACCTACACCGTCCAGCCGGGTGATACTGTCTTTGGCATCGCCGAAAAGTTTGGCCTCTCGCCCCACACTATCTATTGGGCCAACACCGATATTCTCCAGGACAACCCCCATCGGCTCTGGCCCGACACGGTGCTCAACATCCTCCCCGTCAACGGCGTCTACCACACCGTCGCGGGGGGCGAGACCGTGGCGTCGATCGCCGACAAGTACGGCATCGATGTCTCGGTGCTCTATAACGAGTGGAACGACCTGGAGGAGGGGCAACGGCTGCAGGCGGGGATGAAGCTGGTGGTGCCTGGCGGGACGCGCGAGTTCATCGTGTGGCAGCTACCCACCTACAGCGAGTTGCGCGGGTCGGCGGCCTACGACGCGGGGACATGCGCGCTGCCAGCCAATGGGCTGCGGGGGAATGGCTGGTTCATCTGGCCGACCGACAGTCGCCGCATCTCTGGCTGGCTCTTTCACGATCCACGCAACCCGGCGCACACGGGACTCGACATCGGCGTGGTGACCGGCGATCCGATCTATGCCGCTGACAACGGTGTGGTCCGCTACGCCGGTTGGAACAACGTGGGGTACGGTTACCTGATCGTCCTTGATCATGGCAACGGCTTCCAGACCTATTATGCCCACCTGAGCGCGATCTGGGTGGTGTGCGGGCAGTCGGTGATGCAGGGGACGCCCATCGGGGCCGGTGGCAGCACGGGCCACTCCACCGGTCCGCACTTGCACTTTGAGGTGCGCTACGACGGTTACCCGCAGGACCCCTTCAACTACCTGCCCTGAGATGGTGGCCGGGTGGTGTATTTCACTTTGGGACGGGTTGCCCGGCAGAGGAGATGGGGAGACGTCGAGTTCGTAGCTTGGAGGTCGCGCTTGGAGCGCGACGTCACTATGGAATATAGGCTTTAG
>JAOZPF010000228.1 GCA_029932895.1 Anaerolineae bacterium
CAAGGGCCGGCGTCGCTGCCGACGTTGCAGGCGCTGACGGATGATCCGGCGCTGAAGGCGGCTCTGGCCCGCGTCCGGCGCACCGACCTGATCGAGTGCGAACTGGGCCGTATCCCCGTGGTCATCGCTCGCACCGGCTACACCGGCGAGGAATGGGGGTACGAGATACTGGTCCATCCCGACGACGCGGTCATCCTGTGGGAGGCGATCCTGGAGGCGGGCCGGCCCTTTGGTGTGCAGCCAGCGGGTTTGGCGGCCCGTGATTCGACGCGCACCGAGGCGGGCTTGCCGCTCTACGGTCACGAACTGGCTGGCCCGTTTGGCATCTCGCCCATCGAGGCTGGCTTCCCTGGTTATGTCAAGTACCATAAGCCGTTCTTTGTCGGACGGGACGCGCTTCTGGCGCGGGAGGAAAGCCGCACGCGAGAGGTGATCCGCTTTCGGGTCAACGAGCGGGGTGTGCGCCGCCCGCAGACGGGCGACCCGGTGGTCAACAAGAAGGGACAGCTCATCGGGCAGGTCACCAGTTGCTCCATCGACATCGAGGGGCGTCTGTTGGGGCTGGCGATTGTGGAAAAGCGGTACAACGTCCCTGATACCCCTATCGCCATCTTCCCTCTCGGCGGCAAGCCGCTGGAGAAGGCGCTAAAGGGCAGGCGGATGACGCTGCCGGTGGAGGCGACGGTGCTGACTCGCTTCCCGGAGCGGGAGGGAAGAGGGCGGGGGGTGTTGCCTGGAGGAGAGGATTAGCGAGGGGCGCAATTCGCAATTCGCATGAACGCTTTTGTCACTCGTCTCATTCCCGAAGCTGGCCTGCAAATGGTACGGCAGGTCTGTCAGGTTCGCGTGTGGGAGGGGGAGCTGCCACCGCCCAGAGAAGTGCTGCTGCAGCAAGTGGCGGGCTGTGACGGCTTGATCTGCCTGTTGACCGATCCCATCGATGCGGGCGTCATCGCGGCCGGGGGACGGCTGCGGGTGATCAGCCAGTTCGCGGTGGGTGTGGATAACATCGACCTGGCGGCAGCGACGGCGCGAGGAATCCCCGTCGGGCACACCCCCGGTGTGCTCACCGAGGCTACCGCCGACCTGGCCTTTGGGTTGCTGTTGGCGGCCGCGCGGCGGATACCGGAGGGGATCGAGTACGTCCGGGCGGGGCGCTGGCGCACCTGGGAGCCGCTGGGGCTGCTGGGCGCGGCGGTTTGGGGGGCGACGCTGGGCGTCGTGGGGCTGGGACGCATCGGGACGGCGGTAGCGCGCCGTGGTCGCGGCTTTGGAATGCGCGTCCTTTACACCAGCCGCACGCGCAAGCAGAGGCTGGAGGCGGAATTGGGGCTGGAACGGGTCGTGCTGGGCGACCTCCTGGCCCGGGCCGACTTTGTCACCCTGCACTGCCCGCTGACCCCCGAGACGTATCACCTCATCGACGAGCGGGCGCTGCGGCGGATGAAGCCGACGGCGGTCCTGGTCAATACCGCCCGCGGGCCGGTGATGGAGATGGAGGCGCTGGCGCGGGCGTTGCGGGAGGGCTGGATCGCGGCCGCAGCGCTGGACGTGACCGACCCGGAGCCGCTCCCGCCCGACCATCCCCTGCTCTCGCTGCCCAACTGCATCATCCTGCCCCACATTGGCAGCGCGACTGTCGCCGCCCGCGAGCGGATGGCGGTGATGGCGGCCGAGAACCTGCTGGCTGGGCTGCGGGGGGAGCAGCTGCCGTACTGTGCTAACCCAGAGGTATACGGAGAGGGTGAGCAGTTACGATCCGAAAGGAATGGAGGCTTTAGCCGGAGAGGATTGGGGCTTTAGCCAGTCCTGCCCCTACGGGGCATCCCCCCCCGCAAGCGGGGGGGAGGTCGCCCAGCGCCTCCAACGCGGCGAATACCGCGGGCATCCTCCCCGCAAGCGGGAGGAAGGTTGGCCCACCAGCCGCACCGGGAAGTTGGCCTTCCCGCAGGCTGGCCAATCTGTTGGAACCATTTACCCTGTTCGACGGTGCGGCCGCCGTTACCTCAAAGCCGCTGCCAAGCCTGCGGGAGGGTGGGCAGTTACTGCCTACAACCGTTCCTCCAGCCCCACTCCCATCGCCACCAATCCACTGATGACCTTGGGATAAAAGTCGGTGGACTTTTGGGGCATCTTTTCTCCGGCCTGGGTACAGGCCCGTACCTGTTCCATCCGTGTGGGGTTCAGCAGCAACAGGAACTTGGCCTTGCCCTCGTCGACCGCGTCGTACCCTAGCTGCGGGTCGCGCAGGTAGTCGATATTCTCCTTTCGCTCTACTGCCGCCTTGTCGATCCCCAGCACGCGCTCGATGAACAGTTCGTGGAGGATGGTCACGTCGAGCGTGCGCCAAGCGGCGGCCCGCTCCGGCAGCAGCCGCGCCAGGACGTCCGGGTCGCGCAGCGTCAGCACCGCGTATTGGCCGTCGTAAAAGCCAAAGCGGGGCTGCTCTGCGGTCGCTTCCGCCAGCGCCTGCTCCATCTCCTCTCGCCCGCTGACCTCGACGAGGTCAAAGTACTCTTGGGCGCGCTGCCGCACCTCGCTGCCGTCCATCCGCCCGTAAGAGTGAATCAGACGGTGCGTCGGCAGAATGACCAGGCCGGGGTCGCTCATGCTGACCAGCGTGACCATCGTATAGTTGAACGGCGCGTCCGGCGGGGCGTCCGGGTACTTGGCCCGCATCTCGTCCCGATAGTTGAGGGCAGTTTCGTAGCGGTGATGCCCGTCGGCGATGATCAGGTTCCGCTTGGGCCCCATCTCTTGCACCACCGCCTCGATCACCTGCGGGTCGTCTACCACCCAGAACCGCTGCTCCACGTGGCTTTCCACCACCTGCTCGCGGGCGACGATGGGCGGGTGAGCGTCGAGGTAGGGCTGGAGAATCTCATTGACCCGGTTCTCGTCGTCCGGGTAGAGGATGAAAATGTGTCCCCAGGTGGTCGCCGTGACGCGGGTCAGGTTCAGCCGATCCATCTTGGGGCCGGACAGAGTGCGCTCGTGGGGCAGGATCACCCCTTCGTCAAAGCGGGTCAGTTGCAGCGCCGCGCTCAGGCCGCGCCGGGTGCGGGTCTCGCCGGAAGGAGTGGTGTAGGTCTGCTCCAGGACATACAGCGCGGGCTGCTCCTCGCGCATCAGCACCCCTTCCGCCAGCCAGGTCTGGATGTAGCAGCGAGCGCGGGTATAGACATTGTCGCTGTCGCTGTCGTGGTCGGTCTTGCGCCCCTGGATGATGCGGGTCAGGTTGTAGGGATTGAGGTCATAGTAGCGGGCCTGCTCCGCCTCGTGGATACGGTCATACGGTTGCGTGATCACCTGAGAGAGATCGGGTATCCGTTGCGGATTGTAACGAATGCCGTTGAAAGGCTTGACGACGGCCATAGTAGTTTGCCTCCTGTGGCCTGTCTAGCGAGCGGCGAACTCGATAGCGATCTGGGCCACTTCCTCGCCCACCCTGGCTTTGGCCTCTGCCGTCCCCGCTCCGACGTGGGGCGTGCCGATGACCTGATCCAGCTCCAGCAGCGGATGGTCGGCCGGCAGTGGCTCTGGGTCGGTCACATCCAGTGCGGCAGCGGCGATCCAGCCCTGTTGCAGCGCTTGCAGCAACGCTTCTGTATCCACCACCGCCCCGCGCGACGTGTTGACCAGGATAGCGGTCGGCTTCATCAGCCGCAGCGCCCGCTCGTCGATCAGGTGGCGCGTCTCCTCGCTCAGCGGGCAGTGCAGGCTGACGTAATCCGCCTCCGCCAGCAGGTCGTCCAGCGCGGCGTACTCGATCCCCAACTCGGCCTCCAGTTCAGGCTTGTGGTGGCGGCTGTGGTAGAGGACACTCATCCCCAGCGCCAGCGCTTTGTGCGCCACCAGCCGTCCGATGCGCCCCAGGCCGACTAGGCCCAGCGTCTTGCCAGACAGCTCACTTCCTTTGCTGAACGCCTTTTTCTCCCACTTGCCCGCCTTGAGCGAGGCGGTCGCTTGAGGGATGCGCCGCGCCAGAGCAAAGAGGTAGCCAACCGTCAGCTCCGCCACCGAGTTGGAGGAGGCGGAGGGGGTGTTGCGCACCTCGATCCCCTTGGAGCGGGCATAGTCGACGTCGATATTGTCCAGCCCCACGCCGCCACGAATGATCAGCTTGAGGTTGGTCGCCTTGTCGATCAGCGGCGCGCGCACTTTGGTGCGGCTACGGACGACAATGGCCTCGTAATCGGCGATCACGTTCTCCAGTTCTTCCAGCGTGATGTCGTCTTGGACGGTCACGTCAATCCCCGCCTCGCGCATCGCAGCGACGGCTTGGGGAGCAGTTGGATCACAGACTAGTAGTTTCATCTCACAACCCCAGTATTTCGTTGATCTGCCCCAACAGCCAGTTGATGTCGTCTGGCGTCAGGTCGCCCATATGGGCAATACGGAAGCACTTTTCCTTCAGGTCGCCGTACCCGTTCGAGATCATCGCCCCGCGCTGGCGCAGTTCCTCGTTCAGCTTGGCGACGCTGATGCCGCGCGTGTTCTTGACGTTGGTGACGGTATAAGAGAGGTAACGCTCGTCCGAGTAGAGGGCGAAATAGCGCCGCGCCCAGTCCTGGACGATTGCTGCCATCTCCTTGTGCCGCTCCCAGCGGGCATCCAGCCCGGCAGCGAGAAAATCGTCCAGTTGCTTGTTCAGCGCTTGGATGAGGCTGATTGCCGGGGTAGCGGGGGTCTGGTGCTTGTCGTATTTCTTGTCCATCTGCTCGTAGGAAAAGTAATAGCCCCGGTTGGGAACCTGAAGGGCGCGTTCCCGCGCCCGGTCGCTCACCGCGCAGACGGTCAGCCCCGGCGGGAGGGCAAAGCACTTTTGCAC
>JAOZPF010000024.1 GCA_029932895.1 Anaerolineae bacterium
TCGTCCTGCTCCTATTGTAACCGTCTCGGACGGAATGTCAACCGTCAAGTTTGCAACACCTCCAGGAGTGGGGTATAATCCAAAGCGCACCCTATCAGGAGAACGAACATTGCGAGCACTAATTACCGGGGCGGGAGGGTTCGTCGGCAACCACCTCCGCACCCACCTGCTTTCCCAAACCGACTGGGAGCTCCTGGGCACGGTCTACCCCGGCCCCGTGGAGAATCCCCAACCAGAGCCGCGCCTGCGCCTGGTCTATGCGGACCTGCGCCGCTCGGACAGCGTGCTGGACCTGTTCGCCTCCTTCCAACCCGACGCGGTCTTGCATCTGGCGGCCCAGTCCTCCGTCTCCTCTTCCTTTGCCAATCCCTGGGAGACGTTGGAAAACAACATCCGCGCCCAACTCAACATCCTGGAGGCCATCCGTAAGCTGGAGCTGCAAACACGTGTCTTGGTCATCGGGTCGAACGAGGAGTATGGCCCCCCTCAGCCAGAGGAGCTCCCCCTTACAGAAACGAGCCCCCTGCGCCCCCAAAGCCCCTATGCGCTGAGCAAAGTGGCCCAGGACCTGATGGGGTTACAATACCACCTGGCCTACAGAATGGACATAGTCCGAATGAGGCCGTTCAACCACACCGGGCCGGGCCAATCACCCCGTTTCGTTGTGCCCGCCTTCGCCAGCCAGGTCGCCCGCATTGAGGCTGGCCTGCAAGAACCGGTGGTCCGGGTGGGCAACCTGGACGTAGAGCGAGATTTCAGCGACGTGCGGGACATCGTCCGCGGCTACCGGCTAGCGGTGGAGAAGGGAACTCCAGGCGAGGTCTACAACCTGGCCTCCGGTCATCCCTACCCGGTCCGTCAACTGTTGGAGACGCTGCTCTCCCTCTCCACGGTGCAGATCCAGGCCGAGGTGGACCCGGCCCGCTACCGCCCCGCCGACACGCCCGTCTTTTACGGCAGTGCGGCCAAGTTTCAGCGCCACACCGGCTGGCAACCCAAGATCCCGCTTGAGCAAACGCTGCGGGATGTGTTAGAATACTGGAGAGGACAGTTCGCCAAATAACTGCGGGAAGACAAAAGCCCGCACTATCGGGGAGGAAATCTTTAATGCCAAAAGCACTCATCACCGGCATCACCGGTCAGGATGGCTCTTATCTGGCCGAGTTTCTGCTGGAAAAGGGGTACATGGTCGTCGGTATGGTGCGACGCACCAGCACGGTCAACTTTTCCCGCATCCAGCACTTTCAGGACAGGATCACCCTCGTCTCTGGAGACCTTCTGGACCAGGGATCGTTGATCAGCATCCTCAGCGAGCACCGCCCCGACGAGGTCTATAACCTGGCCGCCCAGTCCTTTGTGCCGGCCTCCTGGAAGCAGCCTGTCTTTACTGGCGAGGTGACCGGCCTGGGCGTCACCCGCATACTGGAGGCCATTCGCACAACGGACCCCAGTATCCGCTTCTACCAGGCCTCCAGTAGCGAGATGTTTGGCAAGGTGCGGGAGGTGCCTCAGACCGAAAAGACGCCCTTCTACCCCCGCAGCCCCTATGGCGTCGCCAAGGTCTATGGCCACTGGATCACCGTCAACTACCGCGAGTCTTATGGCCTTCACGCCACATCGGGCATCCTCTTCAACCACACCAGCCCCCGGCGCGGCTTGGAGTTTGTGCTGCGCAAGATCACCAACGGTGTGGCTCGCATCAAGCTGGGCCTGGACGACGAGCTTCGGCTGGGTAACCTAGACTCGGCACGCGACATCGGTTTTGCCGGCGATTACGTGCGGGCGATGTGGATGATGCTCCAACAACCCGCGCCCGATGAGTATGTCATCGCCACGGGCGAGTCCCGCTCTATCCGCGAGATGTGCGAAGAGGCCTTTGGCTACCTCGATATGGACTGGCAGAAATATGTCAAACAGGACCCCCGCTTTATGCGACCAGCGGAGGTGGACATCCTGGTGGGCGACGCCAGCAAGGCCCGCCAGATCCTGGGATGGGAACCGACGGTCACGTTCCGCGAGATGGTGCAGATGATGGTCGACAACGACCTAAAGTTGATCCGGCGGGAATATGGAATGGACTGAACATGGACCACGGTCGGTGAGAGTAGGCCCACTGTTCGGGACCGACGGGATACGAGGCACCACCGAGTACAGCGCCGGCCCGGACCGCGGGCTCAAGCTGACGCCAGAACTCGCGCTGCGAATCGGTCACGCCGCCGGTCGCTTTCTCCAGACCCAATTCCCCGCCCATGAGCGGGGCTTTGTCCTCATCGGGCGTGATTCCCGTATCTCGGGGATGATGCTGGAGAGCGCGGTCACAGCCGGCCTCCTGGCCCAAGGCGTGGACGTGGTCCGGGTGGGTATGATCCCCACCCCAGCCATCGCCCTGCTCACCAGGCAACTGGGCGGTCGAATGGGCATCGTCATCTCCGCCTCCCACAACCCCGTCGTCGACAACGGCATCAAGTTCTTTGACCACCAGGGGTACAAACTGACCGCCGAGTGGGAACAACAGATCGAAACTTTTGTCACCGCGCCCACCCTCTCCCGCCGCGATACTCGCCATCTGGGGCGGCTAGAACCGGGAGAAGATAGACAACAGTGGTACGCCGATTACTTGGTCCAGAGTTGGCGGGGCCAGCGGGACCTCTCTGGGCAGCGTGTGCTCCTGGAATGTACCAACGGCGCGACCTCCAGAATAGCCCCCCAGGTCTTTCGGCGCTTGGGGGCCGAGGTGCAGGTGCTCAACGGTCAGCCCGACGGGCTGAACATCAACGAGAGCTACGAGTACATCTCGCCGCAGCGATTCGCCAGGCATGTCCTAGAGACCGGAGCCAATATGGGCGTGGCGTTCGACGGCGACGGCGACCGTGCCATCCTGGTGGACGAGAAAGGCGGCGTGGTGGATGGCGACGTCGTGCTGGCGATCCTCGCCCGCTACCTGCTGGCGCAGAATAGCCTGCCCCACCATACCATCGTCGCCACCAATATGAGCAACTATGGCCTGCACGACAGCCTGCGCGAGGTCAGCGTGCGAGTCGTCGAGACCGGAGTCGGCGACCGCTTTGTCCTGCGGCGGATGCTGGCGGACGGATACACCCTCGGCGGCGAGCGGTCGGGCCACATCCTGATCCTGGACCGCGATCACGTCACAGGGGATGGGATCTATACCGCCCTGACCGTAGCCGCCGCTATGACCGACCGCGACGCCAAACTCTCCGCTCTGGCCTCTGTGATGACCCGCTACCCCCAGTTCATCGACAGCGCGGCCGTACCACCAGCCAAGCCACCGCTGGAGCGGATCGACCAGGTGCAAGCCATCATCGCCCGGCTCCAGTCACGGCTGGGGGAGCAGGCCGAGATCAACCTGCGCTATTCGGGCACGGAGGACAAACTGCGGCTTGCGGTGCGCAGCCGGGACCACGATGACCCCCGCCGGATCGCCAGGGAGGCTAGAGAGGCCCTACGACAGACGGTTCAGGCCATCGCCGCCTTTGCGGCCGCGACGACATAGCCAGGGCAGAAAAGGAAACGTAATGGGAAACGATATTCACTTTGGGACCGACGGTTGGCGAGCGAGGATCGCCGCGGGGTATACCTTTGACAACGTGCGCCGCTGCGCACAGGGGTTCGCCAGCTATCTGGACCAGCACGGCAAGAGTGGCACCGCCATGGTCGTGGGCTACGACAGGCGCTTCCAGGCCCAGTTCTTTGCCATCGCCGCCGCCGAGGTGCTGGCTGGCAACGGTTTTCGGGTATGGCTCACCGACAACCCAACGCCGACACCGGTGATCTCTTACTCAATCGTCGAACGTGCAGCCGCCGGCGGTATCAACATCACCGCTAGCCACAACCCACCCTGGGATAGTGGCTTCAAGGTGCGGGACGAGCACGGCGCGGCTATCGCCCCCGCTGGACTGCGCGATATCGAGTCCGCTATCCCCCCCATCAGCCAGGTCCGCAGGATCGATTTCGAGGAAGGCAAACAGCAGGGGCTCATCCGGGTCTGGGACCCCGCCCCCGCCTATATAGAGCACATCAGCAAGATGGTCGATATCGAACGCATCAAACAGGCGGGCTTTCACATCCTGGTCGAGCCAATGTGGGGCAATGGCATCGGCTGGTTTCCCCGCCTCCTGCAGGGAGGCCGGACCAGCGTCACCGAGATCCACAACGTCCCCAACCCTCTCTTCCCCGAGATGAGCCGCCCCGAACCGATCCCGCCCAACGTGGACGTGGCGCTGCGCAAAACGGTCGAGAGCGGGGCCAACGTCTGTATTATTATGGACGGCGACGCGGACCGAATGGGCATCGGCGACGAGAACGGCACCTTTGTCAACCAGTTGCAGGTCTATGCTCTCCTGGCCTATTACCTGCTCGAGATCCGCGGCGAGAGGGGGGGAATCGTCAAAACTCTCTCCACGACATCGATGCTGGACAAGTTGGGCGAGATGTATGACGTGCCGGTCTATCAAACCGGCGTGGGTTTCAAATACGTCGGCCCCAAGATGCTCGAAACCGACGCGATGATCGGCGGTGAGGAGAGCGGCGGGTATGCCTTCCGTGGCTCCGTCCCCGAACGAGACGGCATCCTCGGCAACCTCTACTTTCTGGACCTGATGGTGCAAACGCACAAGACCCCCGCGCAGCTCCTGGCGCAACTGTACGCCAAGCTGGGCGCTTCCTATTACTACAAGCGGGTGGACACGCGCTTCCCGCCCGAGAAACGACCACAAGCCAAGGCGCGACTCGACGCGGCCCAGCCCAAACTGTTGGCTGGACTGCGCGTCACCGAGACCATCACCCTTGACGGCTACAAATATATGCTCCAAGATGGGGGCTGGTTGCTCATCCGTTTCTCCGGCACCGAGCCGATCATCCGCGTCTACTGCGAGACAACGGACGAGAACAAGGTCGAACCACTGCTGGAGGAGGGGCTGCGGTTGGCGGGGCTGGCATAGAAAGCTTGCAAGTAGCGATGACGCACTTGGTTGACTCTCACGCTCACCTTGACCTTGAACAGTTCAACAACGACCTGGAGCAAGTGCTCGCCCGGGCACGCGAGGCAGGAGTGATGACTATTCTGGACGTGGGGACCGACCTACCCTCCAGCCGAGCGGCGGTGGCGCTGGCTCAGGAGCACGACTTGGTCTATGCCGCCGTCGGCGTCCACCCGCACGAGGCCAGGACGGTCACGCCAGCCGTACTGGAAGAATTACGCCGCCTGGCTCACCATCCCAAGGTGGTTGCTATCGGCGAGATCGGACTCGACTACTACCGTGACCTCTCCCCTCGCTCGGTCCAGCGGCAGGTTCTGGCCGATCAGCTCGTTCTGGCGGCGGAGCTAAACTTGCCGGTAGTGGTCCATAGCCGGGAGGCCCACGACGACGTCATCGCCGCGCTGAGAGGATGGGACGGGAGCGGCGTCCTTCACTCCTACTCCGCCGGCCCCGAGCGGCTGGCAGAGGTCATAGAACTGGGCTTTTTCATCGGCATCTCCGGCCCGGTGACCTTTGCCAACGCCCACGCTCTGCGCCGGGTGGCAGCGACGGTGAGCCTGGACCGCATCCTGGTCGAGACCGACTGCCCCTACTTGACCCCGGTACCGCACCGGGGGCAGCGGAACGAACCGGCCTACGTCCGCTATGTGGCTGAGGCGGTGGCTCACGCCCGCGCCATACCGATCGAAGCGGTAGCCCAGGCAACAACCGATAACGCCAGCAGACTGCTGGGCGTCCCAAGACGCGAGGAGCTCTCTTGAAGCATCTATCTTTTCTCGCCCTCGTCCAGGACGATCTGGAGCAGGTAGAAACCCTGTTGAGAGAACGTCCTGCAGGGCAACACGAAGCCACCAGCGCCGCCGTTGAGCACCTGATCGGCGGAGGCGGGAAGCGACTCCGCCCGGCCCTGGTGCTCCTATCTGCCCGCATCTGTGGGGCCGCGCGGGAGAAGACTTTGTTCGCCGCCGCCGCTGTGGAGATGCTCCACACCGCTACCCTCATCCACGACGACCTGATCGACGGGTCGCTGCTACGGCGGGGAATGGAGACGCTGAACGCCCGTTGGTCACCCGGCGCGACCGTCCTCACCGGCGACTATGTCTTTGCCCACGCCGCCTACCTGGTCTCGCAAGCCGATAGCATCCGTCTGATGGGCCGCTTTGCCGAGACCCTGATGGTCATCTGCAACGGTGAGATCCGCCAGATGTTCCGCGAACAACCTGCCCGCATCGCCCGGCAGGAATATGAGCAGCGCATCTATGCCAAAACCGGCTCGCTGATCGGCCTCTCTGCCGAGGCCGGTGCTATTCTTGGTGACGCCAGCGAGCAAGAGACGCAGGCGCTGCGCACGTATGGCGAACGGCTGGGGCTGGCTTTCCAGGTGGTCGACGACGTGCTCGATTTCGTGGCCGACGAGGAACGGTTGGGTAAACCAGTGGGGAGCGACCTGCGGCAGGGGCTGCTCACGCTGCCAATGCTCCTCTTTCTCGAAATGGAACCCAACCACCCACTTGCCAAACGCGTGACGGCCCCCCCTATCCCTTCCTCCATCGTCACCGCGGCCGTCCAGGCCGTGGCCGCTTCTCCCGCTATCGACCAGGCCCTGGACGTAGCACGCGACTATAGCGAGCAGGCCGTGGCGGCACTGGACAATCTACCCCCCAGCCCCTATCGGGTGGCTCTATCCGACCTAGCCGAGTTCACCGTCCGCCGCCAATTTTGAGATGATCGCACTATCGGTCGTCATCGTCAATTGGAACGTCCGAGACCTCCTCCGCCGCTGTCTCCTCTCCCTGAACCTCGGGGCTCCAACATCGGACCTCGGACTGGAAACCATCGTCGTGGACAACGGCTCGACCGACGGCAGCGCCCAAATGGTGCGGGACGAGTTCCCCGTCGTTCGCCTCATCACCAACGCCGAGAACCGGGGCTTTACCGCCGCCAACAACCAGGGGATCGCCGTCGCTCAGGGACGATACGTGATGCTTCTGAACCCAGATACCCAAGTGATCGGAGACGCTCTATCGACGATGCTCTCCTTCGCCGACGCGCACCCTGACGTGGGCGTGGTGGGGCCGCAATTGCTCAATCCCGACGGCTCTGTCCAGTCCTCCCGCCGCCGCTTCCCCACCCTGACGACCGGTTTCTTCGAGTCCACCTGGCTCCAGCCTTTCGCCCCCCGCCGCCTGCTGGACCGCTATTACATCCGCGACCAACCCGACGATCAGACCCTGGACGTGGACTGGGTGGACGGGGCAGCGTTGCTGGCCCGCCGGGAGGCCATCGCGCAGGTTGGACTGTTGGACGAGGGCTTTTTTATGTACTCTGAGGAATTGGATTGGTGCCGCAGGTTTCGCCAGCACGGCTGGCGGGTGGTCTACCTGCCCACGGCCCAGATCGTCCATCATAGGGGCAAGAGCAGCGAACAGGCCGCCACTGCCCGCCACATCCATTTCCAGACCAGCAAGGTGCGCTACTTTCGCAAGTACCACGGCCCGTTCGCCGCCGAGACGCTGCGACTGTTCCTGCTGGGCACCTACGTCTGGCAGATGGGCGTGGAGGGAGCCAAGTGGCTTGTGGGCCACAGACGACCTCTGCGCATCCAGCGCGTCGCCGCCTATCGGGATGTCATCCGCTCTGGCCTCCGGCGAGGCCCCTGACACAGGTTCTTCACCATGAGGATCGGCCTGATCAGCGCTGAATACCCCCCCGACCAGGGCGGCGTGGGTGATTTCACCCGCGAGCTTGGTCTAGCGCTTGTCGCGCTCGGTCACAATGTCCACATCATCACCACTGCCACGCGCGGCTCTCAACCCGCAATTCGCAATTCGCAATTCGCCCCCCACTCCTCGCCCTCCATCCATCGTACCATCTCCAGTTGGCGTTGGGGCTGCTGGCGGCAACTGCTATCACTGGCACAGGAGCTATCTCTGGACATGCTGGACCTCCAATACCAGGCCGCAGCCTACAATATGCACCCGGCGATCAATCTGCCGCCTCGCCGTAACAGGCCCCCGCTGGCGGTGACCTTTCACGACCTCAAGGTGCCCTACCTCTTTCCCAAAGCCGGGCCGCTGCGCGAGCGGGCGGTGATGGCGCTGGCCCACCGGGCCGACGGCGTCATCGCCACCAACCAGGAGGACTACATCCGCCTGGAGCAAGAGCTCCCGCCCGGCCGGTTGGCCCTGGTCCCCATCGGCAGCAACATCTCTCTCTCCTTGCCGCCGGGATACGACCGGGTCGCCGAGCGGTCCCGCTGGTCGGTTGGCACAGATGATCTCCTATTGGGCTACTTTGGCTTTCTCAACGAGAGCAAAGGTGGCGAGGAACTGATCCAGGCTCTGGGGTTGCTGGTCGAACGGGGGTTGCCAGCCCACCTGCTGATGGTCGGCGGTCGCACCGGCAGTTCCGACCCCACCAACCGCGCCTACGCGGAGCGAGTGGAGGAGCTGATCGCGGCGCTGAACCTGAAGGAGCGGGTCCACTGGACCGGCTACACGACCCCAGAGGTGGTCTCTGCAGGGCTGGTCGCCACCGACATCTGCGTTCTGCCCTACCGGGACGGGGTCTCGTTCCGCCGTGGCACGTTGCATGCCTGCCTGACCCACGGGCGGGCCATCGTCACCACCCGTCCGGCGGTTCCCCTGCCCCAGGTGCGCGACGGAGAGAACATGCTCCTGGTCCCGCCCCGTGACCCCGTTGGGCTAGCCGCCGCGATCGCCCGCCTGGCTAACGACTCCGCTATGCGGGCGCGGTTGGAGCAGGGGGCAACGGCACTGGCAGCCGAATTTGCCTGGGAACGCATCGCCCGCAAGACGGCTCTGTTCTTGGGGAGGTGGCGTGAGTAGAGCACAGCGACTGCAACACTTGGCGCTGGTCGGCCTCTTTCTCCTCGCCCTCCTGCCCCGCGCCGCCCACCCTGTCTCCCGTCCCTTGCAGTGGTATTTTCGCGCCGCTCAGTTCTTTCAGGCCGTGCTGCACAGAGATTGGGCCGGGACGCTGTTCTCCGAGCACCCCGGCGTGACGGTGATGTGGCTCTCCGGCGCGGCGCTGTGGGGTCGCTATGCCCTCCTCTCCCTCCTCGGCCTCCACCCCCCCACTCCGCTGGAGACCGAGGGGTACGCTTTCGCCGATCGGGTGGCGACGGGGGTGCTGCCCCTGGCCCTGCTCGTCGCCCTGGGCATCATCTGGACCTGGTTCCTCCTGCGCCGCCTCTTTGACCGCCGCGTGGCCTGGGCCGGCGCGCTGCTTCTGGCCTTGGACCCCTTTTACATCGCCAATTCAGAGAGCCTGCACCTGGACGCCCTCCTCTCGACACTTATGCTCCTCTCGGCGCTACTGACGTTGCTCTACCTGCGCCAGCACCGGATGCGGCTGCTGGTCGCCTCGGCGGCCCTGGGCGGACTGGCGATCCTCACCAAAGTCTCGGCTATCTTTCTGGTGCCGTTCACCGCTCTCGCCCTTGCCCCATCCCTCCTTCCTTCTGCATCCGCTCACCTCCTGCCCTCCGTCTCCCGCCTCCTGCGCGACCTGCTAATCTGGCTCGCCGTCGCCGCCCTGGTCTGCTTTGCCCTCTGGCCCGCCCTGTGGGTGCAGCCGGTACAGACGCTGAACATGGTCGTCGGCGAGGGGATCATCCGCCACGTTGACCATGCCCACAGCCTACCCCGCTTCCATCGCGGCGTTGTCACCATAGGCGACCCCGGCATCGGTTTTTACCTGGATACGCTGCTCTTTCGCGCCACGTTCATCACCCTCCCCTTTGCTCTCCTCGGCCTGCTGCTGGGCGTGACCCGGCGCGGAGAAGAGAGGGTCTCCTTGCTCCTCCTCGCCGCGTTTGCCGCCTTTTACCTGGCCCAGATGAGCCTCGGCGGGCGCAAAGAAGGGCGGTATATGCTCCCCGTCCTCCTCCAGTTCGATCTCATCGCCGGGGCCGGCCTGGCTTGGTGGACGAAACGGCTGCGTGCCCGCAGCGGCCGCCCTCTCCGCGCCGTCATCCCCCTGCTCGTCGCCGCTCAGGCACTCGCCGTCCTGCCCCGCTTTCCATATTTTGGCACCTGGTACAACCCCCTCGCCGGCGGCCCCCCGGCTGCCGCGCGCGCCCTCCCCGCCGGCGAGTTCGGCTCCGGGCTTGACTTGGCCGGGCGGTACATAGACGGTCAGCCGGACGGCGCTCAAGCGACCGTCGCCACCCAGTTCCTGGCTAACGAGATGGTCGCCCAGTACGTCCGTGGCCCGGTGTACGACATCGCCCAGGTGGAGGACGAGGCCGACTATGTGGTCTTTGGCGTCCAGTACACCACGCGCGGGCGCGAGTACCCCCGCTGGGGGGCGCTGTGGGACGAGTACCGCTTCCGCGAGCCGGCGCTGACCGTCACCTTTGACCACATCCCCTACGCCTGGGTCTACCGGCCCGGCGCACCGGCGGCAATTCCCCACCCGGTCAACGCCCGGCTGGGGGAGCAGATCACCCTCCTCGGCTACCGCCTACAGCCGCCGCAGGCCGCGCCAGGGGAGACGCTGCTGCTGACGCTCTACTGGCAGCCCACCGCCCCTCTGACGACAAACTACACCGTCTTTGTCCACCTCCTGGGGCCGGACGGCTGTCTGGCGGCACAGCAGGACAACCCGCCCGTGCGCGGCACACGTCCCACCGACACCTGGACGGTCGGGGAGACTGTCGAGGACACCTACGAGCTGCACCTGCCCGCCGATGCGCCACGCGGCACGTATGCGCTCAGCAGCGGAATGTACAGCCCGGCGAGCGGGGAGCGGCTGCCGGCCTGGGACGCCACCGCCGCACCGCTGCCCGAAGACCGCATCCCCCTGACGACGGTGACGGTGCAGCCGCTCGTCCCCCCCTGGCAGTGGGCGCTCACGGCGGCGTGGCTGGCGCTCATCGCCGCCGGAGCGGTCTACCCCCGGCTGAGGAGGCACAGGTGAAAAAGCGACCCACACCCCCGGCTCTGTGGCTGATCATCGCTCTGTTCATCGCCCTCGCCGTCGTCTACAGCGTCGTCGTTCCCCCCTTTGAGGCCTCCGACGAGCTGTGGCACTATCCGATGGTCAAGTACATCGCCGACAACTGGCGCTTGCCCGTGCAGGAGCCGGACAACGTCGGCCCGTGGCGGCAGGAAGGCAGCCAGCCGCCCCTCTACTACGCCGTCGCTGCTGCAGCCACCGCCTGGATAGACACAGCGGATATGGAGCAGGTGCGCCACCTCAACCCCCACGTGGATAACGGCATCGCCACCGCCGACGGCAACATCAACCTCGTCGTCCACAACCCGGCGCTGGAATCCTTCCCCTGGCGCGGCACGGTGCTGGCGGTGCACCTGATCCGCTTTCTCTCCATTCTGATGGGCGCGGCGGCGGTCTATCTCACCTACCGCATCGCGCTCGAAATCCTCCCCCACGATCCCGGCCTGGCCCTCAGCGCGGCGGCGGTGCACGGCTTTACGCCGATGTTTGTCTTTATCTCTGCCGCGGTCAACAACGACAACCTGGTCATCCCCCTGTGCAGCCTGGCCCTGCTGATGCTGCTGCGTCTGGCAAAGGAGCAAGGGGAGGTGAGGACGGGCCGCTACCTCCTCCTGGGGGTCGTCCTCGGTCTGGCGGCACTGACCAAGACCAGCTCCCTGGCCCTGACCGTGCTCACGGCGCTGGTCGTCACCGTGCGCGCCGTGCGGCGCCGCTCCTGGCGCGAGTTCGTCAGCGGCGGCCTGCTGACGCTGCTGCCGCTGTTGCTCATCTCTGGCTGGTGGTTCCTGCGCAACCTGCACCTCTATGGCGACCTGACCGGCTTTAGCGCCTTCTTCCAGGTGCTGGGCACGCGGGACGTCCCCGCCAACCTGGCCCAATTGTGGCGCGAACGGTTCAGCTTTATGGCTGGCTACTGGGGCAACTTTGGCGGTCTCAACGTCCCTCTTCCTTCCTGGCTCTACTCGCTGCTGAACTGGATCGCCGTCGCCGCCGCGCTGGGCCTCCTCATCCGCATCCTGAAACCCGCCAACCTGAAACCCGCCAACCTGAAACCCGCCAACCTGAAACCTGCTAACCTGAAACTTGAAACCCGCCAACCTGCAACCCTCCTCCTTCTGTGGGGCCTCGGCGTCCTCCTCCCCTGGCTCTGGTGGGCACGCGTCACCTGGTCCTCCCAGGGACGACTCATCTTTCCCGCCATCTCGGTCTGGTCGTTCCTCTTGGTGCTGGGGCTTGACGGCTGGCTCCCCCGCCGCCCGCTTTTCCGTCTGGCACTGCCCCTCCTGCTCCTTGCCATCGCCGCTGCCGCCCCCTTTGCCTGGATCGGCCCAGCGTATGCCCTGCCGCAGCCGCTGAGCGACACCCAGGTCGCCGCCATCCCCCACCGCCTCGACGCCGAGTTCGACCCCGTGCTGCGCCTGCTGGGGTACGACCTGGAGACGAGCAACGTGGAGCCCGGAGGAAGGGTCACGGTGACACTCTACTGGGAAGCGTTGCAGCCAACCACCAGCGACCAGACCGTCTTTGTCCACCTCCTGGGAGAGGGAGAACTGCTGGTGGCGCAGCGGGACACTTTCCCCGGCCTGGGGCTGCTCTCCACCACCTGGCTGGAGCCGGGTTTTCGCTGGGCCGACCGGTACGTGCTCCTGGTCCCCTCTACCGCCTACGCGCCTGATGCGGCGCAGATCGAGGTGGGGTTGTACGACGATGCCAGTGGCACGCGCCTCCCGGCACGCGCCGCTGACGGTGGTTCTTTGGGCGACAACGTCCGCTTCGGACAGGTCGCCATCGCGTCCCTGGCGGGCGACGTCCCCAACCCTATCCGCGTCAACTTTGGGGAGGAGATGACACTGGTAGGTTACGACCTCAGCGCGCGGGTGGTGCAGCCCGGCGAGACCGTCACCGTGACCCTCTACTGGCGCGGTCAGCGGCAGATGGAGACCAACTATACCATCTCCACCCAGTTGGTAGATAGCGAACAGCGCAAGGCGGCGCAGCAGGATAGCTGGCCCCTGGACGGCAACGCGCCGACCGGAGCCTGGGAGCCAGGCCAGTTGATCGCCGACCAACGCGCCCTCGCTGTCTTTGCCGACGCCGCGCCCGGCGTCTATGACGTGCGAGTGGCGGTCTATGTGCTGGAGGAGGGAGAGATCGTTCACCTGCCGGTGGTGCCGGAGAGCGGCGAGATGCTCGCCGACCATGTCGTGCTGACGCGGGTGCGGGTCGGTCAGCCGTAGGAGGGTGATGAAGAGGCAGACCTTTCTGTGGGGAACCGTCGCGGTGCTGCTGGTGGCAGCGGCACTGCGGCTTGTGGCTTGCGGTGATGTGCCCCCGGGCCTGTACCACGACGAGGCGATACACGGCCTGGACGCCCTCGACGTTCTGCGGGGCGATCTTGGCCTCTACTTTCCGGCTAACAACGGGCGCGAGCCGCTCTTTATCTACCTGGTCAGCCTGACGGTGGGGCTGCTGGGCCAAAGTCCTTTCGCCCTCCGCTTGACCGCCGTCCCCGTCGGCCTGCTCACCGTGGCGGCGACCGCCGCGCTGGGACGCGTCCTCTTTTCCCACCGCGTTGGTCTCTTGGCAGCGGCGGTGCTGGCGGTGACGCTGTGGCACGTCCACCTCAGCCGCGTCGCTTTCCGCGCCGTCCTGCTGCCCCTCTTTGTCGCTCTAGTAATCTGGTTGGGCACAATGGCCTGGCGGACGGGGAAGCGTCGCTATTGGCTGGCGGCGGGCCTGCTCTACGGCCTCTCTTTCTACACCTACACCGCCGCCCGCTTTACCCCTGTTGCCCTGGCCTCTTTCGGCCTCTGTGCTCTGCTGACCCGGGCCACTCACCGCCGCTCGCCGCTTGCCCCCTCCGGACTGCTCATCGCCCTCCTCGCCGCCTTGCTCACCCTCCTCCCGCTAGCCGCCTACACCATCGCCCATCCCGACGTGGTCCTGGGCCGCCTCGATCAGGTCGCGCTCTGGCACACCAACGGGACCGTCCCATGGCGCGCGCTGGTCGAGAACACACTGCGCACGGCGGGGATGTTCTTTGTGCGCGGCGACCGCATCTGGCGGCACAATATCCCCTACCGACCAGTCTTTGACCCGCTGCTGGGTGCAGCCTTTGTCATCGGCCTCCTCGTCGCCCTCCACCGCGCCCGGCGCGACCCATCCGCCGCTTTCGTCCTGGTCTGGACCGGGGTGATGACTTTGCCCACACTCCTGGCGGTCGACGCTCCCCATTTCCTACGCGCCGTCGGTGTGCTGCCGGTAGTGGCCCTCCTCCCCGCCCTGGGCCTCGACGCGCTCCTCCCTCATCGCCAACGGGCGGGCCACCCCTATCTCCGCTGGGCACTCGCTGCTATTCCCCTCCTCATCGGCCTGACCAGCACGGCCTGGGCCTACTTTGGGCAATATGCCCACGACCCCACCACTGCCTACTGGTTCGAGGAGGGAGCCGCCGCCCTGGGAGGACGGATCAATCGTTTCCTGGGTACCGGATGGGACGGTGAACGGATGCTGCACGGCAACCCCGGCACACAGCGCGTATACGTCGCTCAGGAATTGTGGTCCAAGTGGCCCCAGGCCCGCTTTCTTGTCGCCCGGTCAGAATGGGTGGTAGCCACGCTGAATACGTGCCCCGGATCGACCACAGGCGACGAGGTCGCCGTCTTTGCCTGGCCCTACGACCAGTGGCAACAAGCTTGGCGGCTGCTGCCCCTCCCCGCCGAGATCAGCGTGGAGGAGGGGCCGCTCTCCCAGGGAGATAATGACCCACAACCATACACCACCTACGTCGCCTTTCTCGCTGCGCCGCCGCCACCAGAGACAGCCCCGTTGGCCCGCTTTGGCGACAGCCTGGAGCTGGTTACCGCTCAGACGATCGAGCAACCCCAGGGCGGGGTATTGGTGCGGCTCCGCTGGCACGCCGCCGCCATGGTGCCGAGAAACTATACCGTCTTTGTGCACTACCTCCGCGATGGGGAATTGCTCGCCCAGGCGGACGGACCACCAGCCAGTGGCTACCTGCCCACCGCCATCTGGCGCACAGGCGATGTCATTGACGACGACCACTATGTCGAGATAGATAACCCCCTGCCAGGCCGGGACACGCTCAGAATAGGGCTGTGGCAACCCCAGAGCGGGGAGGTGTTGCCCCTGGTGGATCAGGCCGGGAGTTCGGTGGGGGAATGGATCATCATACCAGTGGGGGACGACTGAGCCAATATGCGCAATTCGCAATCCGCAATTCGCAATTCGCTCCTCGCCTCCCTGCTCCTGGTGGCGCTCCTGACCGCCACGCCGCTGTGGGGACCGGGGATCGTCAACACGCGCGGCGGCGGCGACAGCCCCTTCCTCCTCCAGCGCTCTCAGCAGATGCTGGTCAACTTGCAGGCCGGCATCTTTCCCGTCCGCTGGATGCCCGACGCGGCCTATGGCCTGGGCTACCCCTTTTTCAGCTACTATGCCGCCCTCCCCTATTACCTGGTCGGCTTGCTGGGGCTGCTGGGCATCGACCTCCTCACCGCGCTGAAACTGGTACAGACGCTGGGCCTGGTCACCTCGGCCCTGGCGATGAATGGATGGATGCGCCGCGTGACGCGCAGCCAATGGGCTGCCTGGCTCGGAGCCGTCGCCTACACCGTCGCCCCCTTTCACCTGGTCAACATCTATGTGCGCGGCGATTCCCTCTCCGAGTTCTACGCCTTTGTCTTTTACCCGCTCGTACTCTGGACGCTGGACCGATTACTCTCGCCCTCCGCGCGACCCACTGCCAGCGGTCCGCGCTTTATCCTCGCCGCCCTTGCCTATGCCGGCCTCATCCTCACTCACCAACACTCGGCCTTGATCTTTTCCCCATTTGTCCTGCTCTACCTCCTGGTGCTGGTCCTCCGCAGCTCTAGTGGTCGCGGGCGCGCGCTGGCGCTTGGCCTCTCGTCCCTGGCGGCTGGGGTTCTGTTGGCAACCTGGTATTGGCTGCCGGCGCTGGCAGAACTGAATGCCGTGCAGCTCGGCCCCTCCACCGAGGGATACTTTCACTACAGCAACCACTTTCGCTCTTCCAACCTGGTCCAACGCGGACTGCTGTTCAACTATAGCATCGCGCCGGACGGGACGGGGCGCACGCCCTTTGCCATGAGCTTGGCGCAAGCAGCATTCGCCCTCCTGGGAGCGCTGCTACTCACCGCGCGTGCCGTCCGCCGCAGAATCACACTCCGCTGGGGGTTCATCCTGGCGGGACTCTTGCTCTCGACGGCGATGATCACCCCTCTCTCCCGTCCCCTGTGGGACCATCTCCCCCTCCTGCCAGTGGTCCAGTTCCCATGGCGCTTTCTCTCCGTCCAGGCCCTCTTCGCCGCCGCCGCGACCGCCGCTCTCGTTCCCCTTCGCAGCTCGTCCCGCGCGCGCCGTCCCCACCCCGCCCTAGTCGCCCTCCCCATCGCCCTCCTCCTCGCCGCGTCCACCCTCCTCTTACTCCACCCCGACCGCCTGCCCATCACCTCCGCCGACGTGACCGTGGAGCGGTTGCAGCTTTACGAGCTGTTCACCGCCAACATCGGCTCCACCATCCGCAGCGAGTGGCTGCCACGGGAGACCGTGCCCCGCCCTTTTACCTCCGACGCGCTGGTCGAGCCGGGTGCGCCTCTGCGCGCCATCCCGCTGCACAACGAGCCGCTGACGGCGACACTCGTCACCCGGCGGCCCACAGAACAGACCTGGCTGGTGCAGGGGAGCGGAGGCGAGATCGCTCTGCCGCTCCTCTATTGGCCCGGCTGGGTCGCCCGTGTGGACGGGGAGCCGAGCGCCGCTTGGGCCGCCCCCGGCCTCGGCTACCTGGCGCTGGCGGTCCCGCCCGGCCCGCACACCGTCACCCTGCGCCTCACCCGCACCCCCGTCCGCGCCGCCGCCGAAGTCGTCTCCCTTCTCGCCGCCGTCCTGCTCCTGTTCCTGGTCGGCAGAGCGGCAACCCGCCAACCTGCAACTCGCAACCTCCTTCCCGCCGTCCTCGCTGTCTGCCTCCTCACTACCTCCAACCTGCAACCTGAAACCTGCAACCTGCAACCTGAAACCTGCAACCTGAAACCTGAAACCTGTAGCCTGCAACCTGCAACCTCAACCATGGACTTTGAGCAGATTCCCTACCTGCACAGTGCTCCCGGCGGGGTTGACCTGGGCGCGGTGCGGCTGCGGGAGTACCAGTTCTCGGCAGAGGAATTGGAGCCGGGCGA
>JAOZPF010000025.1:0-4876 GCA_029932895.1 Anaerolineae bacterium
CACACTGGATGCAGGAGAGAATATCTCGCCACCAATCCGGTGCTACCTGCTGAGCTAGGTCACGGTTCAGCGTCGCCACATCAAGCACTTGAGCCATCAGCACTCCCCTCCCACTAGCCGACCACCCGCGCCAAGTCCGCCGGGGTCACGCCGGGGCTTTCCACCCCCTCGGCGGCGAAAAAGCGGACGATGGTCGGCTCCACCTCATCCACCCGCACTCCTGCCAGCGCGTCCTCCAGTTCGTCCAGCTTGGCTGGCGGGTAGAAGAAAAAGTCGCCAGAGAGCTCGACGCTCTCCACCACGCCATCCCGCACCTCCGTCGTAGCACGGACCAGGCCGCCGCTCGCTTTGTACACTTTGTGCACCACCTCAACGCCGGCCCGCACCTTGAGCCGCCGCCCTTCCTGCCGCCGGCCGCCCTTGAACAGCCACTCGTCGGTGAGGAACCGCGCCGCCAGCTCGTTCGCCTTGGCGCGCCATTCGTCATCCACCGCCGTCTGTTCATCCAACGGCCCCAGCAGTTCGGCGAACGAGTCCGCCATCAGCGTCCACAGCTCCTCCGTGGGCGGCACCTGCTCGACCTCGCGCCTGATGGTGGAGAGATTCTCATAGATCGTCTTGTAGACCTTGTCGCGAAACTTTTCGTCGGGTACTTTGAGTACCCGGGCCATCATCTCGTAGTTGAAATCAACGATCAGGTTGCCGACAAAGATGATATAGTCGCCGATCTCGCCCACTCCCGTGCCAGAGACCTTGCGATTGTGAGCGACGATGTCGTTGACCGGCTTGTATTCGGCGGGGATGCCCAGGGCACGGTAGGCGGCTATCGGCGGCTCGAGAAAGCGGCGGTAGAAAGCCTCCTTGCCAACGGGAACCAAGGGGTTGTCCCTGTGGATGATGAGTTGCCAGAAAAGCTGCTCGCCATCCAGATAGACCGCCCCGCCGCCGACCTCGCGCCGCAAGACCGGGATCGAGTGATCCTGGCAGTAGGTCATATCCACTTCCTGCTCTGCATCCTGGTGATAGCCGATGCAGACGTAAGGAGTAGCAGGGGAGAGCAGGATCAGCCCTTCACGCCCCAACCGGGGCAGGGCGTGATAGAGAAGCTGAGAGTCCAGCCAAGAGACAGTTTCCAGGCGATAGAGTTTCATCTAGAGCCTCTACGGCGTAATAGGGGCCTCTTCCTCCAGAGAGGGCGGCACTACCCCTCCCGTCCCCTCGAAAGAGGGAATCGGGATGAAAGGCGCGACACCTTCGCTGGGCAGGATGCCCCACTGCACACTCTGCAAATTGCGCACAAACTCCCACTGGACGACCTGCGGGTAATCGGCCAGGGCCGCACCGCGCACCTGAATGCTGTACGCCTCCGCATCCGCCAGGAGCCGCGTGCGCTGGGCGTCGGCCTCCGCCAGCCGGACCTGCCGGTCACGCTCATACGCGGCCGCGTCGGCCTGGTACTGGGCGGTCTCGATAGCCTCCTGGGCGATCTGCTGCTGCTCGATCGCGTCCACATACTCTGTGGCAAAATCCACCTTGCGGACGAGGAAATCGTCCAGGACGACGCCATAGCGAGCGAGCTGCGTACTCAGCGCCTCCTTCACCGCCTCCTCGTAGCTAAAGATCCCCTCGCCGCTGTACAGGTCCTCCGCCGTATAGTTCTGCGCCCACAGGCGGGTCAGGTTGCGGGAGTGAGCCTTGATGACGTTCTGAACAACCTCGTAGGTGGGGCCGATGTTCTGGGCGACGCTCACCGCCGACTCGGGGGGAATCCGAAACAGCACCGTGTACTTGATCAGAATCTGCTGCCCGTCGATGGTCTGGGCATTGACGGGGATGTCGGTATAGTCGGACCCGGACGACGAAGGATCGTCGCTGGTCTCGTATGACTGGACGACCGTGGGTGAGAGGACCACCCGCTCGATGAAAGGGATTCGCCAGTGCAATCCCGGTTCATAGACCACGTTAGTCAGCCCGCCAAAGCGGGTCACCAGCCCCACCGTACCGTAGGGAATCGTCGTATAGGATTGAGCGGCGGCGATCGCGCCAAAGATGAACAGAGCTGCCAGCAGGCCAACCACAAGCGCGGTCCCGGCACGGCTCTTTTTCCGCGCCGCGCCCAGCAGGATGAACAACCCCACTGCCACACCACCTCCCGCCACTATCGAGATGATAATGGAGGGCGCGGCAGCCCCTAGAAATGCCATCACATCCATTCTACATTCTCCTCTCAACTCATCAATCGGTCAACTGCCGTGCCACCAACTCGACCACGTCCATCACCCGCACGCGCACCTTGTCCCGCCGCGCCGCGCCAGCGAGAGTGCGCTTGCACTGCTGACAAGCGGAAAGGAGCACTTTGGCCTCGGTCGCTTTGACCTCGGCGATGCGGTCTTTGGCGACGGCCTCGCTCAGTTCTTTGTCCGCCATCTCCACATCACCGCCACCGCCGCAGCAGAGCGAGTACTCGTGGTGGTGCTCCATCTCCACAAACTCGATTCCTGGAATAGCGCGGATCACGTCGCGCGGGGCCTCATAAACGCCGCTGGTGCGGCCCAGGTCGCAGGGGTCGTGGTAAGTAACACGCTGCTCCAACGGCTTGAGCTTGAGGTCGTCGATGACCTCGGTCAGCATCTCGGTGGCGTGGAGCACCTCAAAGCCCAGCGGCTCGCCGATGATCTGCGGGTACTCGTGCTTCCAGGTGTGGTAACAGGAGGGACAGGTCGCCACCAGCCGCTTGGCTCCCGACTGGCGCACCGCCTCGATGTTGTGGCGGGCCATCGCGGCGGCCTCGTCCTTCATCCCGGCGATGATCAGCGGAAAGCCGCAGCACCATTCCTCCCCGCCCAGCGTCATATAGTCCACCCCGGCCTCTTCCAGTATCTTGACCATACTCTGCGGCACCGAGTAGGACTGGGGGTAGAACGAAGAGACACAGCCGACGAAATAGACCACGTCGGCGTGCTCCTTGCCCCCCACCCCCTGCGGGATGATAGGCATGTTCTGGCTCCAGATGAGCCGCTCCTCGTTGTCGTCGCCAGAGATGTTGTGGCGGGTGGTCACCGTCTCCCGCAGATGGTCCAACGGCTCCGGGTAGACCCCCTGCTGCACCAGGTCTTGACGCATTGCGATCCACAGTTCGCGGGTGTCTATGTGCACCGGGCAGACGACGGCGCAGCGACCGCAGAGGGTACAATCATAGGTGCCGGCGGAGTGAGCCTCCAGCGCGTCCTGGTCCGGCGTGTGCGGGCCAAAGAGCCGCGCCCACAGGCCGTACTGCTGCCAGACAAAGGTATGCACCGTCTCGATCTTGCGCAACGGAGTGATCGCGTCCAGGTCAGGTTTGGCAGCATAGGTGGGACACCAGGTGACGCACTCGCCGCAACGGGTGCAGGCGTCCAGTTCCATCAGTTGGCGGACGGTGTAAGGCAGAGTTTCTGTCGTCTCTCCGACCGGTGACGCCTCAAGCCCCACCTCGTTCAACACCGTCACCAGCCCGCCGGCGATGACGTGCATAAATTTGGAAAACGGAATAGTGACGATGATCGCCGAGGTCAGCAGACCGTGGCCCACGTAGAACACAGCGGTCCAAAAGTCCCAGTCCAGCGGGAGGCCCGACACGAGGTGAGAAAGCGGATAGCCGATGAAGGCGATCTGGGGCATTGGGCCGATATCGGTCGAGTTGAGGCGGATGATCTCGGCGGTCCAGCCAGTGAGGAGAATCAGCCCCAGGCCGATCACCATCCAGTGATCCATCGGGCCGTTGCGCTGTTGGGATGGGCGGAGGATGTAGCGGCGCACGACAAAGAAGAGGAACCCCACCGTCATCAGCGTGCCGCCGATCTCGTTCAGGAGGCCGGTCACCGGGTGGTCGGCGGTGTACCACATCGAGATCCACGGGATATGCCCCAGGTGGAACAGGTGGTAGAGAACCTTCTCCGAGAGAGCGGCAACGCCGGAGAGGGTCATCAGGAGCATGAAACCGCTCAGAAGCAGGATATGGGCCAGCCAGCGCCAGCGGTCGTTCCGCCATAGACGGCGGTTGAACCAGGCCTCGGTGACAAAGGCTCTGGCAAAAAGGAACAGCTTTCGGCCCAAGCTGGTCGTTCGAGCACTGCCTTGCCCATGGTTGACCGGACTCGCTTTCCGACCCTTGCGCCAGATGTCAATGACGATCCCCATTCCCACCAGGAAGAGAAGTATCAACGGCAGATGGACGATCCAGAAAACGATCTCTGCACTCATAAAGCCCCCTTTATTAATATGCCAAGGGATTTACCGACGGCAAAAGACCATCCTCTCTGCCCGCAACCATCAGTGGCAAGCCCACTATGACAATTCTCACGAGCCGTAGCGGATGGGATCTCGAGCTCGGGCGTGTCAGCAGCAAGCCTATCCCAGGACCTCTTTGTACTTTTCCGCCTCTTCCTCGATAAAGGACTTGAATTCGGGTGAGTCGGCGCGCATCAGGTTGCCCAGCTCGGCCTCGTCTGCCATCTCGATCTTGACCAGCCACCCCTCCTCGAACGGCGAGTCGTTGATGAGATTGGGCTCCCATTCCAGCTCCTCGTTGACCTTGGCCAGCTTGCCGCTCACCATAGCCGGAACGCGGCCCACCCACTTGCCCGACTCCATCGACATAAAGGTCTGCCCCTGCTGGACCTCCCGTCCCACGGGGGGACTCTCGACAAAGACGATCTCCTGGGCGATACGCTGGCCAAAGTCGGTCAGGCCCTGCACCACCATGTTGCCCTCCACACGGGCCCAGTTGTGCTGCTTGTCGTAATACAAATCGTCCGGAAACTCGAAACCTGCTATCTCCATCTTTCCCCTCCTTTACTCATCGTTCATTGCCCATTGTTCATTGTTCATTGCCCAT
>JAOZPF010000025.1:4976-13083 GCA_029932895.1 Anaerolineae bacterium
GTTCATTGCCCATTGTTCATTGTTCATTGCCCATCACCCATCGTCCAGTGTAGCGGCTCCAAATCGCGCAGCTTGGCGGTAAACTCGCGTACCGTCTGGGCAAACAGCTCTCCCTCCGACGAAGAGACCCATTTGACCAGGAACCGCTCCGGCTCGATGCCGACAAAGGCCAGCAGCTCGGCCAGGACCGGCATCCGACGGGCAGTGCGGTGGTTGCCGGTGGAATAGTGGCAGTCACCGATATGACAACCCAGCACCATCACCCCATCCGCCCCTTGGCGGAAGGTGCGAATCACCAGCTCTGGGGAGATCCGTCCAGAGCAAGGGACGCGGATGATCTTGACGTTGGGCGGATACTTGAGCCGGGTCGCTCCCGCCAGGTCCGCTCCAGCGTAGCTGCACCAGTTGCACAGGAAGCCGACGATCTTGGGCTCGTAGGTCATCGGGTCACCTCGCTCATCGCGTACATTGCCCCCAACATCTCCGAGATCAACTGCCGGTCGGTAAAGTGGCGCAGGCTGATGGCCTTGGAGGGGCATGCCCCTGTGCAGCTCCCGCACCCTTTACACAGCGCTTCGATCACGTGGGCCACCTTGCGTTCCTCCAGGTACTCGATGGCCGTGTAGGGACAGGCCTGGATGCACTGCCCGCAGCCGACGCACATCATCTCATCGACGATGGCGGTGGCCGACTCGACCCTCACCTCGCCCTGCCGGATGAGGGAGAGGATGCGCGCCGCCGCTGCCGCCCCCTGAGCCACAGAGTCGGGAATGTCCCGTGGCCCCTGGGCGCAGCCGGCGATATAGACCCCCTCCGTCATCGTCGCCACCGGGTCGAGCTTGGGGTGTTTCTCCTTGAACCAGCCGTCGGCGTCGGTGCTGATGCCAAAGAGGCGCGCCACCTCGCCCGCGTCGTGACGTGGTTCCAGGCCAACGCTCAGGACGACCATATCCACCGGCAGCTTCATCTGCTGCCCCAACGCCCTATCCTCCACATACACCGCCAGCTTGTCCCCCTCCGGCAGAATCTCCGCCGGGCGTCCGTTGATAAAGGCAACCCCCTCCTTCTGCAACCGCTTGTAAAACTCTTCGTACGCCTTGCCAGCGGCGCGGATGTCTATGTAACACTGATAAATGTGGGCGTTGGTCTTGCTGTGGATCAGGTGGGCCAGCTTTAGCGAGTACATACAGCAGACTTTGGAGCAGTAAGGATGATAGTTCTCATCTCGACTGCCCACGCAATGGATGATGGCGACACTCTGCGGCTCTGTCTCTCCATCTCGCAACACCACCCTGCCGCCGGTGGGACCGGCTCCACTCAGCATCCGTTCCACTTCCAGGCTGGTAAAGACGTTGGGGTAACGACCGTAACCGTACTGGGAGATTCTGCCGGCGTCAAAGACATCGTAGCCGGTAGCCAGGAGGACGTTGCCCACCTCGACCTCCAGGATAGTATCCTCCTGCGTGTAATCAATCGCCTGGGTGGGACAGACCTTGGCGCAGAGTTTGCAGCGCCCTTTGGTAAAGAACAGACAATGGTCCCGGTCGATCACCGGCACGGCGGGGACCGCCTGAGCAAAGGGGCGGTAGATCGCTTTGCGATACCCCATTCCCGCCTCATAGACCGTGTCCAGCACCTTGGTGGGGCACTTTTCCTCACAAGTACCGCAGCCGGTGCACTTTTCCGGGTCCACCGAGCGCGCCCGCTGGCGGATGCGCACGACAAAGTTGCCCACGTAACCCGAGATAGATTCGACCTCGCTGTAGGTCAGGAGTGTGATGTTGGGATGTCGACCGACATCCATCATTTTTGGCCCAAGAATTCAGGCACTACAGTCGAGAGTGGGAAAGGTCTCATCCAACTGGGCCATCCGCCCGCCGATCGAAGGCTCCCGTTCCACCAGATAGACCGGGTAGTTGGCGTTGGCCAGCTCCAGTGCGGCCTGGATGCCGGTAATCCCCGCGCCGACGACCAGAGTGGCGGGCTGGATGGGAACCGTGTGCTCGAGCAGCGGTTGGTGGTAGCGCACGCGCAGCACCGCCGCCTCGACCAGGGCCTTGGCCTTGGCGGTGGCCTCTTCATAGTCATCGTGGACCCAGGAGCATTGCTCGCGGATGTTGGCCATCTCGAAGAAATAGGGGTTGAGGCCGCCCTCGGCCACCGCCCGCTGGAAGGTAGGCTCGTGCATACGGGGCGTGCAGGAGGCCACCACCACCCGGTCCAACCCGAATTCACGGATGTCATCTTGGATCAGCTCCTGGCCCAGGCTGGAACACATAAAACGATAGTCGCGGGCCACAGCCACATCCGGCAGGTCAGCGGCCCAGCGGGCCACCTCCGCCACGTCCACCATGCCAGCGATGTTGGACCCACAGTGACAGACATAAACGCCGACTTTCATCCGATACCCCCAGGTGCAAGAGTGCGAATTGCGGATTGCGAATTCGCTACAGGAACCCCTCCAGGAATTCAGAGATCTCGTATTGCCAAAAGACCGGCCCGTCTATGCAGACAAATTTTCCTCCCAAGTTGCAGCGCCCGCACTTGCCGATGCCGCAGTGCATGCGGGCCTCCAGCGTGGTCAGCATCTGATCGGGGGCAAAGCCCAGTTTCTTGAGCGTCAAAAAGACAAAGTGGATCATGATCGGCGGACCGCAGGTGATCGCCACCCCGTTTTCGGGCGCGGGGTTGACCTGCTCCAGCAACTGGGTGATCAGACCGACGTTGCCCGTCCAGTTCTCGTCCCCCTGATCCACCGTGACGTGAACCTCGGTGGCCCACGCATTGCGCCAGTCGTCGAACTCGTCGGTAAAGACCAGCAGGTCGGGACTGCGGGCAGCCCAGAGGATGGTCAGGTGACCGTACTCCTCGCGGTGGTCGAGGATGGTGTGTATAACCGGGCGGAGCGGCGCGCCGCCGATCCCGCCGCCCAGGATGACAATGTCGCGCCCTCGGACCTCGTCCAGCGGGAACCAGTTGCCCAGCGGCCCCCGCACCCCAACCGGGTCGCCCTCCTCCAGGTTGTGCAGGGTATGGGTGACGTGCCCCAGGGCATTGACGGCAAACTCCAGGGTCGGCCCCCGACTGGGGGTAGAGGTGATGCCAAAGGGAGCCTCCCCCGCGCCAAAGGCGGAGACAAAGGCGAACTGGCCCGGCCTGTAGTTGGCAAAGGCCGCCCTTCCCTCCTCCTCCGTCAGCTCGACCTGGAACAGCTTGATGCCGGTAGCCAGGTCCCGGACCCCGGTCAGCCGGCCCAGGTAAGGACGCATTGGATTAGTAGCTGGCGCCATTTTCCCATCCTTGTTGCCGCTGATACCATTTTTCCTCAATCAACGTCGATCAGAATCACCTTGACTGGTACAGCCGGGAAGTGTCGTTTGAGTCGCTCAATGTCGTACACCAACTGTTCGCCATAGGAAACCCCTGTGGACATCTGTCTTTAAGGCATGACTTGGCACAATTTCGACACCGATATCCGCCTTGTTCTCGTTAAAAAAGTACTGGAACTTGGCCATATCGTAGAACATGAAGGCATACTTGCCAAACTGCACCTCTACCAACACCTTGCCCTTCACAAAGTCGATCTGCTTGAACGCCCCACGAATCCTAACATCACTGTTCGGTATAGCGATCGTGTAGGTATCCCTCAGCTCCTGATATCCCCTAGCCGCGAATGCCTCCCGAAACTGCTGGTTCATATCTCTAGGGGAGTACAGTGCCCTCCCCCGCATCGTCTTCTCCCTGCTGACCTTTGTCCTGTGCGCCATCACCCCGGCGATCGTTGCGTAGATATCGCGCTCACAGTCAGGATAGCGCACTTGGAGGATCTCTGCGCCGCCCAGATGGGAATATTCATACACGACCTTCATTCATCCGACTCCTGCCCTTGGTACTGTATCCGATCCCCGAACAGCCGCGGCTGGACAGACGATGCTCCCAGGCGCACGTACTTGGGGGGAAGGCTCACACCAGGCGCGCTGGGGTCATAAACCGATCTCTCCATCGGCCTGATGCGCAGCTTCCCCTCCTCTGCCAAACGAATCCTCTCTTTCGCAGTCGCCACATACTCCGGCATGATCTCGGCACCGATAGCCCGCCGGCCGTGCATCAGCGCTGCAATGGCCGTGGTCCCCACGCCAATAAATGGGTCCAGAACCCAATCCCCTTCATCCGTCATTGAGAGCACAAGCCGCTCCACCAACTCCACCGGGAATTGGCACGGGTGTATCGTCTTCTCCACGTGGTTCGCCTTGACGTTGGGAATCTCCCAAATATCGCTGGGGTTTTTCCCCAATGGGTTGCCGGAAAGCTGCCCCTTCCTAGGCCCTTTGAAGTATTTCTTCTCAGGATATTTCTGCGGCACACGCACGGCGTCAAGATTGAATGTGTAATCACCACCTTTTGTAAACCACAGAATCACCTCGTACCGACCAGAGAAACGCTTTGAGGCATGTAGACCATGGCCAAAGTGCCAGACGATGCGGTTGCGCAAATGCAGCCCATAGCCGGCAAAGACAGGATACAGGAGGATGTCAAGAGGAAGAATCTCGCCATCATCCACATAGTTACCAACCTGCCAGCAAATACTCCCCCGCTCATCCAGCACCCGCACACATTCCCCTATCACACTGCGCTGCTGACCGAGGTAGTCATCCAACTCTAAACGGTTCTCATACGGCTTGCCCAGATTGTACGGTGGAGAGGTAACAACAAGCTTGACAAACCCATCTGGAATTTGCGAGAGCAATTCCAGACAGTCCCCCTCATATAGAACAAGGTCTGCTTCCCGATCAAACTCGGACGAAATCATAATCCCACTCATGACTCACACCTTCATCCAACAATCATGCCAACCATGCTCACCGACGCCACAGTTCACTTCATCGCCACATCGCGCATCACTTCCCGGATGTCGATATCCACCGGGCAGGAGACGACACACCGCCCGCAGCCCACGCAGCCTAGCGGCCCAAAGTCCTCCGGGTAGTAGCAAAACTTGCAAAAGAAACGGTTGCGCAACCGGTCCGTTTTGGTGGGGCGGGGATTGTGCCCCCCGGCGACCCGCCGGTAGTTGGGGCTGGTACAGGCGTCCCAGACGCGAATGCGCTCGATGCGGGTGAGGCCCGGCTGCACGTCTACCACGCGGTCGGTGACATCAAAGCAGCGGCAGGTGGGACAGACGTAGGTGCAGATACGGCAGCTCAGGCAGCGCTCTCCGTACCGCATCCACAACTTGTCCTCAAAAAGGTCCCGCCATTTCTCCGGCGCCGTCACGGGTACCGGCTGGTTGTACTCTTCTACCGGCAACGGCTGCTCCTGCGAGTCCTCCACCGGCAGCCCCTCCAGAATCGCGACCCCCTTGGGCGTCACCGGCTGCACCAGGTACCCGCTTTCCGTCGCCTGGATCAGTACGTCCAAATAAGTCGAGTCGGTAGGCCCGCCCCCCATCGAGGTGCAAAAGCAGCCTTCCCACATCGTCGGGCAGGCCATCCCCACCAGCACCGTCCGCTCGCGGTGATGGCGGTAGTACAGGTCCGGCGGCTCCTTCTCCAAGAAGAGAGCGTCCAGGACAGCGATCCCGTGCCCGTCGCAGGGGCGGATGCCAAAAAGCACCTGCCGGCGGTCCGGCAGTACTTCCTCCAGAGCCACGTCCTTGCCTCGTTGCTCGACACGGAGAATGACCTCTGTCGCCGGCAAGAGATAGTCCTTGGCCGAGAGCTCTGGCCGCTCATAGTCGAACAGAATCTCCTCACTGGAGGCGACGGGGCGGTAGAGGACGTGCCCATCCACGTCACGGGGAGCGATCAGGTCGGTCTCTTGGGCCAGGCGATCGAGCCAGGTCCGCAGCCCCTCCGGCGTTGTGAACCTCATAGCGGTGAACCCTCCTCGCCAAGCTCAAAGAGCAGCGGCGTCAGCGTTTCCTCCCGCCCGGCGCGGTGGTTGTAGAGCGCTTCCACTTCCCGCACCAGCAGTCGGTTGAGGAGACTGAGGGGCAGCCCCATCGGGCAGACCCGCTCGCACTCGTTGCACTCGACGCAGCGCCCAGCCAGGTGGAGCGCCCGTCCCAGATGGAAAATGGCTTTCTCCGGCAGATCGATGCCAATGTTCACCCATAGCCCGTCATCTCGTTCGAACATGCAGGTTGTACAGTAGCAGCCAGGGCAGACCTGACGGCAGGCGTAGCAACGGATGCAACGGTCGAACTCGTGCAGCCAAAAGGCCCGCCGCTCGGCCGGTTCCATCTCCTCGACACGAGCCAGGTCGGACCAATCGTCTGCCTCGGGCTCGACCTGTGGCGGCTCGCCGAGCAGGACATCATAAACCGGCGGCACCCGTTCCGTGCAGCGACTACATCGGGCCGCCAGCTCCCCGTCCTTGCCCCGTACCCCTTCGCAGGTCACACCGATGGCAAAGATCCGCTCCCGCTCAATCTGCCGCTCGGCCAAGAGGACGTTGAGGGCGCGGCTGTCGCAGGGCTTGACCACGACCGCAACGCGGGGCGGCTCCGCCCCCCGCTTGGGCGGCTTTTTCTTGTCGTGCAGGTAGTTGACCAGGTTGTAAACGCAGTCCTGGTTCCAGACCAGCCGGTTGACCTCCTCCGGTTTGTAGATGAAAACCGGGCGGGCACCGACACGGGGACTGGCCTCATAGCCGATGACGCAGTCAACCTGCCCACTCTCCAACAGTTGACGGGCCTGCTCGCGCAGTTGTTGGGTCAGCGATCTGCCCATTGGAACATCCCTTCTATATGTCGCTGCTGGTGAACACACACATACGCCTGCCCACCTCCCGACAGGCAGGCATGCTCAATCCGCCTATTATAGTCATTTCTTGGAACCTGCAAAGGGAACGAAATCGCCAGAGATGTATACCGGGAGCGTCACGGTAAATGCGGTCCCCTCTTCCACTTGGCTCTTGACCTCGATCCTCCCGCCGTACCGGTCCACCAGGTCCTTCACGATCGCCAGCCCCAGCCCGGTGCCGACCCCGAACTGGCGGGCGTTGGGCGCGCGGTAGAACTCGGTGAACAGGTGGGGCAGAGCCTCATCCGGGATTCCGATCCCCGTGTCGGAGACCGTCACCCAGACCTCCGCCTCCGCGCGCCCCATGGAGATGGCGACGCTGCCTCCTTCCGGCGTGTACTTGACCGCGTTGCCGATCAGGTTGACAAAGACGCGGTCCAACCCATCCTCCGTAGCCCAGACCACCAGCTCCTCACGACAGACCGCGACGGTGAGGGCTACTCCTTTCTCCTCGGCGCGAGGTTGGAGTAGGAGCGCCGCTCGGCCCACCGACGCGTTGACCAGAACCGGCCCCTCCTCTTCCGCCAGCTCCGGCGCTTTACCCGCCGCCAAGTCGAGAAGGTCGTCGACCAGGCTCTCCAAAAAGTCCAGCCGAGCCGCGACGCGGGCGAAAATGTCCTGCTGCGTGTCGGTGAGGGGGCCGGCGTATCCCTTGAGCACCGTGCGTACCAATGACTGAGCCACGGTGATGGGAGAGCGAAGCTCGTGGGTGGCGATGCGGATGAACGGGCCTTTGGCGGTCTCCACCCGTTCCAGGTCCGCCAGCTCCTGCGCCGCTCGGACCGCTCCACCGCCCACCTGCGCCAGCCCGCGTAGCCGTGCGACATCGGCGACAGCGAAGGAGCGGGGCTGGGCACAGTAGACCTGGAGGAGGCCCAAAAACAGGCCCTCCGCCTCCAGGGGAAGGCCGAGGGCTGCACCAAAGCCCGGCGGCAACCGGTCGCCAGGGCCCTCCACGACCATCTCGCTGGTCGCCTCCGGCTCCAGAAGAGGCACGACGGCCTCCTGTTTGACGCCACGGGCGGCAGCTACGACCAAGCGGCCCTCTTGCGACAGCAACACCGCCGCCGCATCTGCCGGCAAAACCGTCATCGCCGCCGCCACCAGGCGGTCCAGCACCTGGGTCAGATCCACGATAGGTCCCCACTGCCAGAACAACCCATACGTCGCTCTACTTGATCAGCGCTCGCACCTTTTCCAGGAGCACGTCCGGGTCCACTGGCTTGTCCACAAAATCGTCCACCGGCAGGTAGGCCTCATCCGGGCCAAAGCGCAGCGAGGTGGTGGTGTGAATGGCGGTGAGG
>JAOZPF010000025.1:13093-17138 GCA_029932895.1 Anaerolineae bacterium
AAGATGGGAATGTCGCGGTAGGGAGCGTACTCCGATTGGGGGGCCGAGCTGCGCAACTGGAGCGAGACCTGAAAGCCAGCCGTCGTGGTCTCCATCATCACGTCCAGGATGATCAGGTCAGGCTCAACCTCCTTGACCTTTTCCAGTCCCTCCTTTCCCGAAGCGGCGGTAGCGACCTCATAGCCGGCTGCTTCGAGGGGAAGGCGGAGCGCGGTCACCATATCCGGGTCGTCCTCAATGACGAGAATCTTGGGCATCGTCTTCTACCTCCATGAGTATAGCCTCCACCAACGCGGGGAGGGCCGCTTCGACAGCGGGGCTGAGCCCTTCGCGCCAATCGACCCGCTCCGGCTGCACCCCAAAGACAGCGATGGGCGGAAGCGAGCGGCCCAGCGCACGGGCCAGGGCCAACACCTCGGCCAGCCCGGCATAGTGAAGGGAAAAGCGATCCATCGCCTCGACCAGCCGGGCCTCCTGCGGTGTGAAGCGGATGAACTGGCCCGGCTCCAGGCTGACGTCGGCGGCATCGACCACGACCACCCGTCGCCACCCCTCCATCATCTGCAAGAGGCTCAACCCGCCAGCCCCGCCGTCCACAGCGGTCACCCCTGGGGGAAGCCCGCGGGCGCTCAGCGCCTCCACCACCCGTGGGCCAACCCCGTCGTCACCGCGCAGGGGGTTGCCCAAGCCGATGATGAGAGTGGTGGATTGCAAAGTGCGGATTGCGGATTGCGAATTGCGCATCATACGAATTCTACTTGCAAAAAGTGAGCGGAGCAAGAGATGCAGGGGTCATACGCCCGCACCAGCATCTCCAGCAACCGCCGGATCTCCTCCTGCGGTCGGTCCAGAATCTGGGGGAGAAGCTCTTGCATGTCGGCGTTGAGATTGGCCATATTCTGGTTGGTAGGGATGACACAGTCGGCGGCGACGCAGCGGCCCTCCTCGTCGTAGACATAGTGGTGAAAGAGGATGCCGCGCGGCACGTCACACGCACCGACCCCCTCCCCAGCCCTGACCTCCACCGCGACCGGTGCCTCGGGCTTGATGCCGCGCGAGAGCAGCTCGTCGATGATGAGGATCGAGTCCTCCACACAGTGGACCATCTCTACCACCTGCGCGGCGGTGTTGAGGAAGGGATTGGTGACCAGTGGTTTGAGGCCCAGCTTGGCCGCCGCCTCCTTGGCGCGGGGGTGAAGCTGGTCAAAATTGTTGTTCAGCCGCGCCAATGCCCCCACCATGTAGGACTCGCGGTTGTGCTTGGTCCATTTGGCGGTGGAAAAGGGCACGCACCACTCGTTGGTCACCTTCCGATAGTCCTCAACGGGGTAGGAAAAACCATCGGAAGTGACCACCGTGCCGCTGACAAAGGCGTACTCATCCTCTTCGTGCAACGAGACGTACTCTGTCTCCCGTTCGAACTCGGGCCAGGGGAGAGTGCTAAAGAGGTCCACCGTCGCGTCCATATCGGCGCGGGCATCGACCAGCCGCGCCCGCATCTCGCGCAACTCCCGCGCGGTGGGAACGTGGGTGAACCCACCGACAACCAGGGCGATGGGATGGGTGTGGCGGCCGCCGATCATCGCACACAGGTCGCCAGAGAGCTTTTTGATCCGCAGCGCCCGCAGCACCACCTCCCTGTTCGTCTCCACCAGCGGGATCACGCTGTCGACGCCGAAAAAGTCGGGAGCCACCAGATAGTAGGTGTGGAGGACGTGGCTATCTATGATCTCGCCGTGAAAGTTGAGCTTGCGCAACAGGCTCGCCTGCCGCGTCAACTCCACTCCCATCGCCCGCTCGGTAGCCTGGGCGCTGGTCGTCGAGTGACCCACAGAGCAGATGCCGCAGATGCGAGAGGTGATGTGGTTAAGCTCGGAGTAAGGCCGATCGCGCACGAACGCCTCAAAGAAGCGCGGCGCCTCGACAACCTCAAAGCGACAACTCTTGATCTCGCCCTTTTCCACGTCCACGACGATGTCGCCGTGGCCCTCCACCCGCGTCACGTGATGAACATCGACCTTCACCGTGCTCATGCTCCCCCCTCCGTCTCCCGGTACGAGTTGAACATCGTGAACCGGTCCATAATCTCCTCCAGCGTCAGCCCAGCCTCGTCCAGCACCTCTTTCATTGCGTTCTCGTTGGGGTTGGGGATGATCCCCCGGCAGCCCTCACAGCCATTGCCATAGGTGGGGCAGATCGCGCCGCAGCCAGCCCGCGTGATCGGTCCCAGACAGCTCTTGCCCAGGTCGAACAGGCAGACATTTCCCTTCATCTTGCACTCGACGCAGACCGGGTAATCGGGGATAGGGGGCTTTTTGCCCACCAGCAGCGCCTTGACCGCCGCGATGAACTCTTCGCGGTCGATGGGGCAGCCAGGAATAACCGCGTCCACCTCCACCACAGCGCTGACGGGCCGGGCGGCGGCGGTGTCGTACCAGTCGGCATGTTTGCCATAGACCCAGCGGCGGACGTCATCCAGAGGATGCAGGTTCTTCAGGGCGTTGACGCCGCCAGTGTGGGCACAGGCCCCCAGAGCGACCAGCACGCTGGCCTGCTCGCGGATGCGCCGGATCCGCTCCTCGTCCTGCTCCCTGGTGATCGAGCCCTCGATAAAGGCGATCTGGTAATCCTGGTCACGCCGCGAGCTGGCCTCGCGGAAATTGACGATCTCCACCGCGTCCAGCAGCTCTAGATGAGTCTGGAGGGCATCGATGACCGTCAACTGGCAACCCTCGCAGCAGGCGAAATCGAAAAACGCCACCTTGACTTTGTTCTGACCAGCCATCACAGCGCCTCCGGCACGTTCTTGAGCTGGGCGTAGGTAAAGACCGGGCCATCCTGACAGCAGTAGAGGTCGTTGATCTGGCAGTGACCACACTTGCCGACGCCGCACTTCATCCGCCGCTCCAGGGAGAGATAGATCTGTGTCTCCGGGATACCTTTGCCCAAAAGCTCGATCAACACAAAACGGTACATAATGGGCGGCCCACAGGTAATGGCGACGGTGTTGCGGGGATCGACGTTGGCCTGTGGAAACAGGGTGGTGATCACGCCGACGTGACCGTCCCAGTCCTCCCCGGCCCGGTCTACCGTGACGTGGAACTCGACATCGTCGCGGGCAGCCCATTCGTCCAGCTCGTCGCGGAAAAGCAGCTCCGCCGGTTGTCTGGCCCCATAGAGGATAATGACCCGACCAAATCCCCCTCGCTCGTCGAGGACCTGGTTGATGAGCGAGCGGAGGGGGGGCAACCCCAACCCACCGGGGGCAAAGAGCAGGTCCTTGCCGCGCATCTTTTCCACCGGGAAGCCGTGACCAAAGGGGCCACGGATGCCCAACCAATCGCCCGGCTGCATACGGTGCAGGGCGCTGGTCACATCCCCCACTTTGCGCACGCAGAGCTCAAAGGTATCGGCAGAGCGGCTGGGAGAGGAGGTGACCGAGATCGGCGCCTCGCCGACACCGGGCACAGAGACCATCACGAACTGGCCCGGCTCGTGACCCAGGCTGCGTCCGCCCTCCAGTTGGACGGTGAAGAGCTTTTCCAACTCGGTCAGTTGGCGGACATCGGTCAGCCTGGCTGTCCCCGGCGCATAGATAGAGACCAACTCCGACAAGGGCTGTGGCTCAACAGTGACAGGTGACATAGTCATCTTTGCTCCTCCTACGCCGACCCGTGGATCGTGTTGAACACTTCCACGATATTGATGTGTACCAGGCAGGCACGGATACACCGCCCGCAGCCGACGCATCCCGAGAGATCGAACCGCTCGCGGAGCCACTTGCCCTTGCGGAAAAAGCGGTGCCGCTGCCGGGCCGCCCGTGCCTGGCGAAAGCTCTCCCCGCCAGCGACCAGGGCGAACTCGTCCAACTGGCAGGAATCCCAATACCGGACGCGCTCCGCCTCATCCTGGGTCAGAGAGATAGAATCGATGACGTTGAAGCAGTAGCAGGTGGGGCAGACATTAGTGCAGGAGCCACAGGAGAGACAACGTTCGCCCAACTCCGCCCAGATGGGATGATCGTAGGCCGTCGCCAGCATAGCGG
>JAOZPF010000229.1 GCA_029932895.1 Anaerolineae bacterium
TAATACCGGTCGTCGTGCGTGTGGCTCACGGGCGCATACACCCCGTCGTGGTTGTGGTTCGAGCGGGCCACCGTCGTCGCACTGCCGCTCCCGGCAAACGACACCGTCATCGTCACGTCCCCGCTGACGCCGCCACCGGTCAGCCCATCACCGGCATAGACCGCCGTGATGTCCCCGCCACCCCCACCACTGCCGACGTCGTCCTGCTCGCAGACCACCGTCCCATCCTCGTTGATCACGCGGATGGACGAGCCCGCCACGCAACTCGACCCCACCCGCCGCTGCAAGTAGGCCGCGTCGGCGCTAAAGGTCGTACCCGTCAGGTCGAGCCCCGTCCCCGCGCTGTAGGTCGTGTCATCGTCACCGTCATCCAAACCGGCGGGAACGCCAAGCAACCCATCCCACGGAGCCGACGTGGCATAGAGCGCATACGGAGCCGCCGTCAGCGGAACCCGCCCGCTCAGAGAGACATAGCCAGAGTCTCCAGAGCACTGCACCTCGACCCCCATCCAGTGCTCGTCACCGACAAACACCCCCACACCAAAATCAACCTGGGCCGTGAAATACCCCTCGCTGACCGTAGCGCTGGCGACTCCTGCCGTGCCGAGCGCGCTCCCGCCGCTCGCCGCGCCGTACAACGTAAAGCGCAGGTCGCAGGTATCATCCACCGGGGCCCCATCCTTCACCAGCCGCCCCTGGTAAGTGAACGCCGTCCCCAGAGTGCCATCTGGGTTTTGCGTCCTCACCAGGCCCGGCCCTTGGGCCAGTACCTGATACGGCGGCACCATCACGCTCCCGCTCAGCGCCGCCAGCATCACCGTCAGCGCCAACACCAGGTTCAACAGCCTATTTCTATTCATCTTTATCTCCTTTTTGTGCAAAAAAAACAAATCAATCAGCGCCTATGTCCAATTTCACCTCCTCTCTCACACCTCTTGTCAGTTAGGATACCACAAGTACATCTCGCCAATGTCTAGGCGTCCAGCAGGAAAAGCAACCTTGGGGACACAAAGCAAGGGGACAACAACAACGAGAGATGGGCATAGCGACATTGTACCACGGCACAGGAGAAGTACAAAACGACGGGGAATCAGGGAGATCACCCCAGGGGTACGGCCAGGGCGTGGGCTGCGCCCGACGCTATGGTCGCTCCAGCCCGTGCGCCTCCAGCAGGCGCTCGTTGCCAAGAAGCTCAGCCGTCGGGCCGTCGCTCACCACCAGGCCCTCGTCCAACACGACGGTGCGCGGCAACAACTCCGCCACCAGCCGCATATCGTGCGTGGCGACCAGCATCGTCTGCGAAAGGCCGGTCAGCAGTGTGATCAGCCGCCTCCGCGCCCGCGGGTCCAGCCCCCCCGATGGCTCGTCTAACACCAACACCTGCGGCTGCATCGAGAGGACCGTGGCAATAGCCGCCCGCTTTTTCTCCCCCAGGCTCAGGTGGTGAGAGAGCCGCTCCTCGAACCCCTCCAACCCCACCTGGGCCAACGACCACGACACCCGCCGCCGCACCTCTTCCTCCGACAGTCCGGCATAGAGGGGGCCAAAGGCAACATCGTCAAAGACCGTTGGGGAAAAAAGCTGGTCATCGGGGTCCTGGAAAACCAGCCCCATCCGGGAGCGAAGTCGCCGCAGGTTCCCATCCTGCAGCCGCTCGCCCTGGACGCGAATCTCTCCCTCACCACGGAGCAGCCCCACCAGAAGGAGCAGCAAGGTGGATTTACCCGCCCCGTTCGGCCCGACCAGGGCCACCTTCTCTCCCGGGGCGACGACCAGGTCCACGCCGCGCAGCGCGTCCCGCCCGTCCGGGTAAGCAAAATAGAGTCCTCGAATATCGATCGCCGGTTCCACGCCCACCTCACAGGCCCAGGGGCCAGAACCGGGGCAGCCCGACCACGGCGAGCAGAAGCAGAGCACCCAGAGCAGCGACGAGGAGGTCGAGGGTTCGCAGTGTGGGTGGCGAGAAGGCACGCACGTCGCCATCGTACCCTCGCGCTACCATCGCCGCGTATATGCGCTCGCCCCGTTCGTAGGAGCGGATAAAGAGGCTGCCCGTCATCCCACCAGTGACCCTGGCCCGCCAAGCCATGCTTCTCCCCGCCCGAACCGGAGCGGGTAACGCGGGCACAGCAGAGCGCGCCTCCCGGGCCCGCGCCAGTCGCTGCGCTTCGTCGGCAAGGACAAAGAGGTAACGGTAGAGAAACCCGGCGATGGCTACCAGGACGCGCGGGAGACGCAACGCTCGCATGCTCCAGAGGATGTCCGGGAAGCGAGTCGTGACCGCCAAGAGGACCGCCGCCTGCACCGAGAGTTAGGAGCGCGCCACGACGGACGCAAAGCGCACCAGCCCGGTGTCGGTGATGGCCCACGCTCCGCCGGGAAGGGGGAGCGAGAGCAACACCGCGCCTGGCGTGGAAAAGATGACGGTCAGGGCCGCCAGAGCAAAGGGGACGGCTATGGCGGCCCGCCTCTGCACCAACCCCAACCCCACCCGTGAGAGAAGCACGACGAGCAAGAGCAATGCTTCCAACATACCCAGGGCCGCCCAGCTCCCATCAGGGAGCAGGGCGGCAGTGACGATCAAGAGTAACGCGAGAAGCAGCTTTACCCGCGGGTCCAGGTGGTGGACGAAACTGTCACCACTCTGGTAACTATCGAGGGCGTGGATGTGCATTCAGGAGTTGGCCCTCACCGTCGCCCGCCGCCGGTAAAGAGCGGCGATGGCGACAGCAATCCCAAAGACAAGCAACGTCCCCGCGGCCCCAGCGGCGATTGTAGCCAGCGCCTCGTTCGAGATGCCGGGAAAGACATAGTCGGGGATGACCTCATAGGGCGCGCTCTGGGCAGCCCCGATGAACCCCAGGTTCTCCGCCACCCGCTCCAGGCCGTCGGGGTGCGGGGAGGCCAAAGGGGAAAGCAGCGTAAGCAGAAGCGCGACCACCAAGCCCGCCGCCGTCCAGCGGAACCCACCAGCCGCGGCCGCCCTCCCCTGCCCTACCAGATCGGGGCGGACCACCGCGACCAACGCCAAAGCCCCGGCGGTGATCAATCCCTCCCCGATGCCGATCAAGGCATGCACTCCTGCCATTGCCGGCAAAGCAATGCCGATAGGCGAGGTGCCGGAGAAACCGAGCTCGATCGCGCAGGCCACCGCCGGGACCACCACCGAGACCCAGGCCGCCACAAAGGCCGCCACCGGCAGTCCCCAACGGCGCTCACCAGCCAAGAGCCGGATCCCCTGGTAGACGCCGTAGCCGACCAGGGTGGCGATGATGGCCATGTTGGTGATGTTGGCCCCCATCACCAACAATCCGCCGTCCTGGAAGAGGAGGGCCTGGATGCCGATGACGGTGGTCATTGTCAGGATGCCGGCCCACGGCCCCAAGAGCACGGCCGCCAACGTTCCGCCGATCAGGTGCCCCGAGGTCCCGCCAGCGACGGTAAAGTTGAGCATCTGAGCAGCAAAGATGAACGCCGCCAGCACGCCCATCAACGGCACCTGCCGCTCGCCCAGTGCTTGGCGACTGCGCCAGAGAGCCATTCCCACGCCAGCGGCAGCGATCACCCAACAGACAAGAATGACCGCCAGGTTGAGAAAGCCATCCGGGATGTGCATAGATGTAGGAGCAGGCAAGGTTTGTGATAGAAGCATCGCTATTCCTCCTCAAATGTTTTGTCGTGCGCTCCAGCCTTCTGGCAATCTGCACAGAGGCCCGAGATCCCAAGGTGCTGCGGGGCGCACACAAAGCCGTACCGCGCTTCAAGCTCTTGGACCAGAGATTCAAGCAGGTCCGTTTCGGCCTCGATAACGCGCCCACATTGGAGACAGACGAGATGAATATGTGGACCGTGCTCAGCGGTTGCATAGACCACTCGCCCGCCGCCCAGGTCAGTCCGGCTAGCCAGCCCCTCTTCCACCAGAAGGTCAAGGGTGCGATAGACCGTGGCGATGTTCACGGCTTGGGTCCGCTCCCGCACCCTCTCAAAGACCTCCTCCGCCGTCGTATGGCGGCCATGGGCGACGGCCTCGACGATCATCTCCCGCTGCGGCGTCACCCGGTACCCGCGCTGGCGTAGCGTCTCGATCAACGTGTGGCTATGGGACATTGCGACATCTCGTTATTGCGACTCGTTGCAGGTATTATACACAAGATAGAGGTAGCTGTCAAGAAGGAAATTTCTTGGCCCGGAGAGGGAAGCAAGCCCAAAGGTCTAGAGGGTACCGTTCTTTGCCACACCCTCTAGAAAGGACCTCAAGGCTTGGCTTTAGGCCTTGCCTTGAGGTCCGAGGTAGCGGGGGCTGGATTCGAACCAGCGACCTTCAGGTTATGAGCCTGACGAGCTACCACTGCTCTACCCCGCAACGCAGGGGAAATTGTACCCCATAATATGGAAGGTGTCAAGCTAAGTTTGTCGCTGCCCGTTATTCTGTCCGATGGCGAGATGCAACACGCCACCTTCCTCCGGCGGGGGTTGGAACCGCCGGCGGGATTCTTGGCGAGCGGTCGGGACGCCTGGCTTGCGCTAGTCGCCCACCTGGTATTTGAACGAGATCTTGACCTTGGTGCGGTAGGCGACTACCTTACCCTCGTCGAGCTGCATGTCCATCTCCACGACCTCGGCAATGCGCAGGTCGCGCAAGGACTGGGCAGCGGTTTCGACCGCGGCTGCGGCGGCCTTTTCCCAGGATTCGGTGCTGGTTCCGACTAGTTCGACTACTTTGTAGACACTCTCCGACATCGTTTCCTCCTTCCGTTCTGATCGAATCTG
>JAOZPF010000230.1:0-1187 GCA_029932895.1 Anaerolineae bacterium
GAAGCGGGGAACACGTCGCCCTTCTCAGCTCCGCAGATGATGCGGCGGGAAAGGATCTACCTGCCTGTGATTCTGAGGGGAGGGTGAGGACAAGAGAGCCAGCCCATAGAATTCTCCTGCAAAGGACTGTCGGCTTTGAGCCAACAGAGGAGTGCGGGCGGCGCTCTGCCGCTCGCCCGCGCCCGTCGCGCCAGCACGCCGGTGGCTTCCCCCCGCCGCTGCGAGTGCTCCTCCACAACCAAAGACCGAACGCAATGCCTGCGGCTCGCGTTGTAGGCCTCCGGTCTTGGTACCACCTTGATCAGCCCGCCCTTGCCCTCCAGCGCCAGGAAAGCCGTACCCCTGGCCGTCGGCGGCCGCTGGCGGGATACGACCACATCCCCCACCCACACCTTTGCCTCGCCGCTGCACGGCCCAGACCGCGCCCACGGTCAGGAGGAGCAGTCCCGCGCCGGGCAGGAGGCCGCTCTGAAGGGGGGTGGGTGGAGCGAGGCCGTTCACCTCTGCCTCCAGGGCCGCGAGACGGGCCTCCAGGTCGTCTACCTGCGCCTGCAGGGTACCGTTCTCCGCCTCCAGCGATTCGATGCGCGCCGTCTGCTCCTGGTTCTGCTCGTACAGCCCCTGGATACCGGCCAGGGCCACGCCGTCGGCGTCCAGCGAGTTGATGTACTCCTCCCCCTCCCCTCCCAGGTCCGGCAGCAGCCCATTGAAATCCTGCGCGGTTGGGCCGATGTGGCGGATGGCGGGGTCCTGCCCTGTGTAGTTCCAGGTGGTGATGGGGATGACGGCCAGGCCCTCCAGCAGGGCCTGGGCATCCACCGGCTGGAAGTTCTCCTTGCGGCTGCGGTCGCTGAGGGAGTTCCAGGAACCACCGCCGGCGGCCAGGTAGAGGCCGGTGGTGAGGCCGGAGCTGCTGTAGATATAGTAACCGCCGCTGGAGCGGAAGATGGTGCGGTTGTCGTCGGAGCAGGTGACGTCGGCAGCGGTGGAATCGCCCCAGACGAAGCAGCCCTGGTTGTTGGCCCTGGCGCGGTGGCCGGCGGCGAAGGAGTAATCACCGGCAGCGGTATTCTGTAAGCCTCCGGGAACGGTGGCGTCCAAACCGCTGGCGGTGTTGTCGTACCCCCCGCCGACGGTGGCGTACCGACCGCTGGCGGTATTGGACCAGCCCCCGCCGACAGTGGCGT
>JAOZPF010000230.1:1287-4731 GCA_029932895.1 Anaerolineae bacterium
ACGGTGACGTAATCGTCGTTGGCGGTGTTGCCCCAGCCCCCGCCCACGGTGGCGTTCCAACCGCTGGCGATGTTGTCCTCGCCCCCGCCCACGGTGGCGTACGCAGCGGCGGTGTTATCCAAGCCCCCACCTACGGTGGCGTGGTAGCCGCTGGCGGTGTTTCTCTCGCCCCCGCCTACGGTGGCGTACCGACCGCTGGCGGTATTGGACCAGCCCCCGCCGACAGTGGCGTAGTCACCGCTGGCGGTGTTGTAGGAGCCTCCACCCACGGTGACGTAATCGTCGTTGGCGGTGTTGCCCCAGCCCCCGCCCACGGTGGCGTAGGAGGCTGTTGTGGTAATAGTATTACCTAACCCACCGGCGATCGTGGAGGCCGGGGCCAGGGCCTGGTTGCCGGCAGCAGTGATTCCATCGTATCCTCCCCCGCCGACAAAGGACCCTGCACCGCTGGCTTGGTTGGAGTAACCCCCGCCCACGGTGGCGTACGGATCGCTGGCGGTGTTGATCCCGCCCCCGCCCACGGTGGCTTGACCACCGCTGGCAGTGTTGTAGTAGCCCCCGCCCACGGTGGCTTGACCACCACTGGCAGTGTTGTAGTGGCCCCCGCCCACGGTGGCACTGTCGCGGCTGGCGGTGTTTCTCTCGCCCCCGCCCACGGTGGCATAGGCGGCGGTAGTGCTGATGAGGTTGCCATACCCCCCGCCAATGGTTGAAGCCGAAGCCAGGGCCTGGTTGCCGGAAGTGAAGGCGCCGTTGTATCCCCCGCCGCCCACCACGGCACCCGGTCCGCCAGCGGTGTTGCTCCGGCCCCCGCCGACAGTGGCATAGAAGGCAGTGGTGGTGATGAGATTGCTGCTCCCTCCGCCAATGGTTGAGGCCGGAGCCAGAGCCTGGTTGCCGGACCAGGTGAAGCCGTCGTACCCTCCGCCACCCACTACAGCACCCGGCCCACCAGCGGTGTTGCCATTGCCCCCGCCGACGGTGGCGATGGGGCCACTGGCAACGTTGCTGTAGCCCCCAGCGATGGTGGTGCCGTGACCGTTGGCGGTGTTGTACCAGCCCCCGCAGATGGTGGCATAGTCATTGCTGGCAGTGTTTTGGGAACCCCCGGTGACGATGGCGTGCTCAGCGCTGGCGATGTTGGCACTGCCCCCGCCGATGGTGACAAAGTCGCTGCCGGCGGCGTTGCCCACGCCCCCGGCGACGGTAGCGCCTTCGTGACTGGCGGTATTGGACCAGCCCCCGCCGACAGTGGCGTAGTCGCCGCTGGCGGTGTTGTCCTGGCCCCCGGCGACGGTGGCGTGGTCGGCATCGCTCGTCGTCCCCACGCCGTCGCCAGCCTGATTGTTGCCCCCGCCACCCACCGTGCCGTAGTCGTCGGTGACGCGGTTGGTGCCGCCGCTGGACCCGCCCCCGCCGATGGTCGCTCCCACCACGCCAGGGGCGACGCTGTTGCCGTCGTAGCCGCCGATGATATTGGGCGTTCCGCCAGTGGGCTCCAGCCGCCAGCCCACCGTCCCGCTCACCGCCAGGGTCAGGCTCACCCCGTCGGTAGTGCCCAGGAAGTGGGCGCCCGGCGTGGTGCCGCCGTTGCCGGTGAGGGACCAGTAAGCCCCGCTTCCCGTCGGCTCGCAGACCACCGTCCCATCGGCGCCGATCTCGCGGATGGCGCTCCCCGCGCCGCACACGCTCCCCACCCTCCGCTGCAGGTAGGTCGTGTTGGCGCTGAAGAGGGTGCCGCTGAGCACCAGCCCCGCCCCGGCGCTGTAGGTGGTGTCCGCGTCGGCAGCAGGGGCCCAGAGCGCGCCATCCCACGCGAGCACCTGTCCGGTGATGGGCGCTGTCGCAGTGACTGGCCTTCCCTGCAGCGCGCCCGCCGAGCGGGCGTACGCGGCATATGGGGCGGGGGTCAGCAACTGGCGGGGCGACAACGTCGTGTGCTCTGTGTCGCCAGAGCACTGCACCTCGATCTGCAGCCAGAGGGGAGTGCCGTCGAACACCTCCCCAAAGTCCAACTGCACGGTGAACCGTCCCTCGTCCACCGGTACGCCGAGAGGGTTGAGAGAGGGTCCGACCTGCGCCCCCCCGGTACCCTCGTTCCAGAGAGCAAACCAGAAGTCGCAGGTATCATCGACCGGGTTCCCGTCGCGGGTGAGAAAGCCCTGGTAGGTGAAGGCAGTGCCCGGGTCCTCCAGGGCCGTCAGTCTGCGTCCCGGTCCTGACCCCTGGGCGTAGGTCAGTCCGACGACCGCCACCAGCGCCAGGAGGGCCAGAGCCGATACGCTTGCAAGAAACCGCCGCTTCTTCATCACACACCTCCTCCGTATGATGGGTCGACCACACATCGGCGGCCCGGAGCCTGTCCGTGCTGCCGGAAAGCTGCAACCGGGCAACACAAAGCCGGGAGGAGCTTCCCTAACGGGATGGCCCCTCCCGGCCAATGCATCCCCAGCCAGTGGCACGGTATTGTCAGTTGTGAGATTTACGTGAGGTGGTCCGTTCTGTTGTGGAGTGTGAGGTTAGAGAAGTCCCTCCTGGTTTCGCCGTGCGTTTCTGTGGTTGTTCTAGCGGTGACACGTAACCCCTGTCTGTGGCGGTCGAGGGAGCCGTCATTCTGCCCTCCATCGCCGTCAGGATACACTCGGCCATATCGCCTTGCCCCCGACCGGAACTTGGGCGAGACCAGGCGATCCCGCCCGAGCGTATTGACGGTCTTATTGTACAGCGGATCAGCCGCCAAGTCAATGGCCTGTATTCTGGTGATTACCCACATGTCTCAAGTTCCTCCTCCTGATCGGGGGAATGGATGCTGCGCGGCAAAGGCCAGCGTAGCAGTGGCGACCAGGACGGCCCGGATGCCTGCCAGGAGAGCACAAGGGCTATCGCGGTCTGAGAGGCGACCGAGTTCGCCTCCCAAGGGGCAGTTCACCTCTTTCTAACAAACAACCCGGCCAATAAAAGGCCGGGCCGCTCTGAGGCTGGGGGCGGAGGATTTGAACCCCCACATACGGATCCAGAGTCCGCTGTCCTACCGTTAGACGAGCCCCCAGAGTTTGGCAATATTCTACCACAATTTCTTTGACTGACAAGCTTCCTCCAGGGTAACTGCTCAGGCCGACCCGGAACTTTGCCTTTTCTTGCCACGAATTGCACGAATTTTACGAACAACCCAAGTTCGCGTGATTCGTGAAATTCGTGGCCTGATATGCTGACGGCGACTCTTCCGCCACATACCCGAGCAGTTGCCCTCCAGGAATCTATGGCCGCTCCGACCTTTTCCTCTTGCAGCGTTGTGTTATAATCGCTCTTTGTATTGCCTTGAAAGGTGGACCGATGAACCAACGTGAAGAAGTAAAAGTCACCCTCACCCGCGGCCTGAGTCTCTTTGACATTATGATGATCGGCGTCGGAGGGATGGTAGGCGCTGGCATCTTTGTGCTGACC
>JAOZPF010000231.1 GCA_029932895.1 Anaerolineae bacterium
CCCCAAGATGGCCACAAGGGCCTATGCTACGGGCACGAGGCTGATGGCCACAAGGGCCTATGCTACAGGCTATATTCCATAGTGACGTCGCGCTGCAAGTGCGACCTCCAAGCTACGGATCTCTCTGGGTGTGCGTCGGTTTGGGCTTCAGAGCCAACAGGCGGATCTCCCCACTGATGAGAGCGTAGCCTCCCCCCCGTTCGGTGGAGGCGGCCCATGGGCCGCCTATAGAGAGGTGACGGGCACCGGTCAAGTGCCCGTCACCCATGTTCTTTGCTTTAGGGGATGCAGAGCACCTGACCGGCATAGATCAGGTGCAGGTTGTAGATGTTGTTGGTCTCGGCGATGGCCCACATGCTCGCCCCGTATTGGAGCGAGATACCGAACAAAGTCTCGCCCCATTGGACGGTGTGAGTAAAGCGGCACGAGGGCTGGGTGCTGCCACTGAATTGGCGCACAGCCACCGGTCCTGGTGGGATAGAGTACCACGGCACGTTGGGAATTGCCAGGCTGGTGCCCACATAGATGAGGCTGGGATTCACAATGTTGTTGCAGGACGCAATGGCGGATGGCAGTACCTGGTAGGCCCGCCCGATAGAGTAGAGGGTCTCCCCCGGCCGCACGACGTGGTACCCCAGGATGTTGCCGCAGCCAGAGGGAGGAGGCGGAGGTGTGGCCCCGCCGCCGACGGTGACCGACCCATCGTAAGTGGTCACGGTGAGGGGGCCGCCGTTCGGGTCGGAGAGGAGAGCGGTGGAAAAGTGAAGGCTGTACGTGCCCGGCGTCACGCCCTTGATGGCAATCGTCGCCAGGCTGCAATCACCGTTGACCGGCGAACTGGGCGCTTGCAGGCTGGCGGCATAGTCGATCTGACCCGCGCTTACGGTCGCCTGTGCTACCACGTCGGCCACGCATGGCCCTGGCGTGATGCTAGTCGCCTCGATGCCAGAGCTATGGCTGATGTGGACCTCGACGCCGTAGAGGTCGGAGGCACCCTGGACCCGCAACACGACCTGTAACGTCTGTCCGACATCCACGCTTCCTGCCGATGGGCTGAAGGAGAGGATGGCACCGGAAACCGCGGTGGGCGTCGGGGTAGGTGTGGGCGTTGGACCGCTTGGCGTGGGTGTGGGAGGAACGGGGGTCGCCGTCGGCGGTGTCCCTACTACCAGTTGTCCGTTCTCCGGGGTAGCCGGAATGGCGGCAGCGCCCTGGTCGGCCAGGATGACGCTGGTAAAGCTCAAGGCGGAGGTGCCAGCGGCCTTGCCACGGAAGGTGATGGTGGCGATGACCCCTGTGCCGGAGGCGGGGGATGAGGGTGCCATCTGGCTGTAGGCAAAATCGATCTGGCCTGCGCCCTGGTCCACCTGGTTCTGCGGCGTGTAATCCACTGCCAGGAAGGGGCCCAATCCAACCTGCACCCCGGCCATTGCTGGATTGGCATCTACGACTTCCAGCAGGTTGGGGTCGTAGGTGAGGTGGACCTCCACGGCATAGAGGTTGGTGACATCGGCGACGACGACGTTGACGTCGATTGTCTGTCCGACATCGACGTTCCCCGCGGCCGGTTCCAGGCGGACAGTGGCGGTGCCTGCGGCGCTGGTGGGCGTGGCTAGTGCAGGGACGAAGAGAAGAGAGAGTAAAAAGATGATGGCATACGACCACCGGGCCACTATCTGGTTCTTTTTCCGGTTCATTGCATACCTCCCCGTTGTTTTGTGATAGGGTCTGTTTTGTGCTGCGATGTTTTCCGTTCCACAATAATGCCGGCAGCGCCGAGCAGAATCATCCCCCATGGCCAGCAGGCCACGGGAAAGGACGGCGCGGCCGGAGGATTGGTCGTCGTTTCTGGGGCCGCTGTCTCGACGACGACGGGAATGGGCTGGGCGTCCTGATTGGCCAGCAGCACGCTCTGGACGGCCAGGCCGGCCTCGCCCTCTGCCACCCCGCGCAGGGTGATGACTGCCAGCGGGCCGTCGCCGCTGACCGGTTCGTGAGGCGGCATCTGGGCCACAGCATAGTCGATCGTCCCCGCGTTGGGGTCAGCCTGATTCTGGGCGACAAAGTCCGCCGACAGAAAGGTGCCGTGTGCTATCTGAACACCATTACTGGCGGGGTCGGCGTCCACCACCTCCACCCGTTCCGGATCGTAGGTCAGGTGGACCTCTGCGCCGGCCAGTTCTGTCACTCCTTCCAGCCACACAGTGACCTCGGCTGTCTCTCCGGGGTCCAGAGCGACGGCTGGTGGATCGAGCCTGATAGTGGCCCCGCCCTGTGCGGCGACGGGGGTTGTCACCAAGAGGCCGATGAGCAGCAAGAGGGGCAGCTTTCTCGTCAGTGACAGTTGGAACATAGACCAAAGTTCTCCGCGGCCATCGTCAGGTCAAAGATATTCACCTGGCAGTCCCCGTTGATATCGGATGCGGGTGCGAGAGAGCCGGGCGGGTTAGAGGCGGGGCAGGAGGCAAAGGGGACGAAGCAGGGGGTAGATGCCGTCTCCCCAAAGTCCCCGATGATGCGCACGATGTCAAAGATGTTGATGCACCCGTCCTCGTTGACGTCCCCTCCCTCGAGGGTATGCCAGCCGATGTGGACCACCTCGTCGTCCAGCGGCTCCCAGTAGCATTCACTGCCGTGGTTGGGGAACTCTAGCCGCACAAAGACCCACTCGTAGGGCCCCTCGGGCGGGTTGGTGAGGGGAGGGGCGATGTCGGGGGGGATGTATCCCTCCCCTTCCGGCACCGGTAGCAGGAAATTGCCATCCTCGTCGGTGCAGGCGCGGGCCCAGTTAACAGGCGGCTGGTCCGGTCCAGGATAGAAAAAGGCGGTGACGGCGGTGCGGCCGTACGCAGACGTCCCCTCGCGTGTGATCCAGCCGTCAATGGCTGTGGCGACCGGAGGGACGCGGACGGAGCCATCGGTCAGCCCGGCCAGCGTCACGGGGTTTCCGTCGGGGTCGAGGAGCTGCACAGAGGCGGGGTCGAAAGCGACGGGGTAGAGGCCGGGCGAGGCCGTGTCCAGCACCTGGAAGGTGATGGCGGCCACCATCCCCTGGCCCGCAAAGGGGCCGTCGGCAGGGAAGCGGGCAGCGACGAGCTGCAACAGGCCCTCACCGGCCTCGTTCTGTGGCGTGTATCCGTCGGCAAATATCGACCCGATCTCTAGCTGCACGCCTTCCTGGTCGGGTATGGCGTCCAGCGGCTCCAGTTGCGCCGGGTCGTAGGATGCCGTGAACTCGACGCGGTTCAGATTCTCCGCGTTGTCCACCCAGACCTCCAGCCGGACCGTCTGGCCCTGGCGGGCCTGGGCAAACGTCGGGTCAAAGCGCAGGGTGGCGCCCGTCGTGGCGGCGGCGGTGGAAGGGTGGGCTGCCGCCAGGAGGGCCAGGAGCAGTGCCAGGGTCGCCAGACTGCGCCGGGGCGCAAGGCTTTTCATCATTTGTGCTCCTATCGTTTGATTGCGGGCACGGCGGTCGTTTACGGAGCCCAGGCGGTGGGGCCGCAACTGCCAAAGTTGCCCGCGCCCAATGTCAGGTCCAAGATGTTGATGGTTCCATCGTCGTTGATGTCCTCGGGGTCGGTGGTAGCCAGGCCGGACATCCCGAACTTGCCGATGATCGAGACGATGTCGAGGATGTTGACGCAGTTATCGCCGTTGGTGTCTCCGCCGCGGATGGTGGTGCTGCCAATGTTGACGGTGGCGCCGACGACATAGACGCTGCTCTTTTGGGATTTTAGGTAGCCGTTATAGTCGGCCTGCACCGTGTAGGTGGCTCCCAGCGGCACTGGCAGGCTGAAGGTGCCGTCGGCGGCGGTGGTGGTCGCAGCGATCACCGCGTTCCCAATTGCCAGCGCCACGACGTCAACCCCGGCGTGGTCGGTCATTGTGCCCTGGCGTAGGACTGTGCCCTGGATGATCCCGGCGTCCAGGATGTTGATGGTGGGGACAGAGATGCTGTTGATGGGGATGGGCTGCCCGTTGACGTCGGAGAGCACCGAGCCAGGCGGGACGCCGGTGCCGACGATGGCGACGCTGATGCCGGCCGCACCGGTGGCGATCCCGGCCCAGGTGATGGTGGCGACCGGCCCGCTGCTGTTGGTCACCGGACCCGAACCGCCGGTGTGGCTGACGGCGATGTGGACGCATGCCGCAGTGTCGCACTCGGGCGGGTGGGGGATGGCGGGTGCAGCGTAAAAGGTCTCGTTGGCTCCCACCACCAGGCTGCCATCGAAAAAGCCATTGACGATCTCGACCTGGTCGCCATTGGCTGGGTTGTCGTCGGCATCGTCCACCGCCACCACGGCCGAGTCGAAGGGAATCCACAGCTCTACCCCCATGACGCCGGTCTCGGGGGTGGCGTTATTCATGACCGAGACGTGGACATCGGTGGTAAAGGTGGAGCCGACGACGGGAGCGCCTGAAGTGATGTCGCTGACGATGATGGACGTGTAGGTGTTGGGGCCGTCGGCGTAGGCAGGGTTGGAAGCCAAGGGGAGCAGGGCCACCAGCAAGGTGACTGTCATTGCCAAGACGCGATGTTTCATTTTGCACCTCCCTCATATAAACTCGCGTGAGGGCACGCGGTCCCGCGCGCCGACTTTATTGTAGCATATCCGATTGAGGGAAGGGTTACAGGAGCGTTACAGCTAGATTGCCCATGCATAGGGCAAAAGGCAGGAGGTAAGAAGGTCGAATCTCGCCCCGAAACCGCTGCCAAGCCTGCGGGAGGG
>JAOZPF010000232.1 GCA_029932895.1 Anaerolineae bacterium
GGGCGATGCGTCTCCTCCGTTGCCCTTGCGTCTCGGCGACTGGTCCAACAGCGGCCACAGGTGGGCCTGACAACCTCGCGTCGCTATGCCGGCGGCTCCTCAGGCGCTCGCTCGGTCGGAGCGGCGGGGACGGGCTCGAGCACCTGGGAAGCGGTGCTGGCGCCGCAGTAGGGGCAGAGCGCCCAACGCAGGTGGAGCGGGCGCCCGCACGCCGGACAGGCCCGCTTGAGCCGGGTGTGGCAGGTCGGGCAATACAGATAGTCGCTCTTGACCCGCTGCCCGCAGCCCGGGCAGACCTCCGGCTCCTCGATAGCCTGCAGCAGCGCCTCCTGCTCCAGCGAGCGCTCGTAGGCCTCCGCCAGCGTCTCCCGTGGGCGCAGCATCAGGTAGACGACAAAGCCGACGAGGGGAATGAGCGCGACCAGGATGACGGCTACGATGAGCGCCAGCACGTCACGGGACCGGGCACGCATATCGCGAAAGGTCCAGACGATCATCCCGCCGTGTATGGCGGTAAAGACCACCCCCGTCATCAGGGTCAGCCAGAACAGCAGGTTGGAGACGATGTTGAGAATGCCCTCCATAGGGCGTTACTCCTTTGTTGGAATTGGCGGGCCGCGCGGCCCGCAAACGCGAGCGGTATTATACCATCTGCAGACGAGTTGGGCAATTCAGCGCATGGAGGTAAAAAATGTCCGAATTCCGTGTCGTTAACCACCCCATCCTGCCGGTAGAAGAGCGGCCCGAATTTGCGTTTACCTGGCGGGGCCAGACGATGCACGCCCGTGAGGGGGAGACGATTGCCTCAGCCCTCTTTGCCAATGGCGTGCGGGTTTTTGGCCATCACCACAAAGACGGCGCGCCGCAGGGTATCTTTTGCGCCAACGGGCAGTGCGCCCAGTGTACGGTGGTGGCTGATGGCCTGCCGGTCAAGTCCTGTATGACGCTGGTGCGTGCGGGGATGAAGGTGGAGCCGCTGGAGGGAAAGCCGGTGCTGCCCGATGTGGGGGAGGTGCCAGCGATGGGCGAGATCGACACGGTGGAGGTCGAGTGCCTGATCATCGGTGGCGGTCCGGCGGGCCTCGCGGCAGCGATCGAGCTGGGCAAGGCCGGGGTGCGCACCCTCGTCGTGGATGACAAACATCGGCTGGGAGGCAAACTGGTCCTCCAGACCCACAAGTTCTTTGGTTCGGTGGATGCCTGCTATGCCGGCACTCGTGGCACCGACATCGCCACCAAGCTGGAGGAGCAGGTCCGGCAGTATGAGAACGTCCAGGTCTGGCTCAACACCACGGCCCTTGCCGTCTTTTCCGACCGCAAGGTGGGGGTACTGCGACAGGGACGGTACGCCGTTGTCCGTCCCCACGTCCTCCTCGTGGCTACCGGGGCGCGGGAAAAGTCGCTGGTCTTTCGGGGCAACACCCTGCCGGGGGTGTATGGGGCCGGGGCGTTCCAGACGCTGGTCAACCGGGACCTGGTGCGACCTACAGAGCGGCTCTTTATCGTCGGCGGGGGAAACGTGGGGTTGATCGCTGGCTACCACGCTCTTCAGGCTGGCATTGAGGTAGTGGGGCTGTGCGAGGCGTTGCCAGAGTGCGGCGGCTACAAGGTGCATCGGGACAAACTGGCCCGGCTGGGTGTCCCGATCTATACCTCCCACACCGTCCTCAGCGCCAACGGCGAGGAGGAAGTGGAGTCGGTCACCATCGCCCAGATCGACGAGCAGTGGCACCCCATTGCGGGCACGGAAAAGACCTTTGCCTGCGACACGGTGCTGGTGGCGGTCGGGCTGGCTCCGGTGGACGAATTTACCCGCAAGGCACGGGAGTTTGGCCTGCCGGTCTATGCGGCGGGCGACGCCGAGGAGATAGCCGAGGCATCGGCGGCGATGTTCACCGGGCGCATTCGCGGCCTGGAGATCGCCAAGGCGCTTGGGCGGGACGTGGGAGAGGTGCCGCCAGAATACCGCCGCACCGCCGAGATATTGAAATCCCGCCCCGGCGCTGTGGTCACGGAGGACGTGCCGCAGATAGAGGAGGGGGTCTTTCCGATGTTGCACTGCGCGCAGGAGATCCCCTGTAACCCTTGTACCTCCGTCTGCCCTCAGAACTGCATTGTGATGGAGGGAGAGGACATCCGGGCATTGCCAGAGTACGTCGGCGAGGGCTGCATTGGCTGTGAGCAGTGTGTCGCCATCTGCCCCGGACTGGCGATCACGCTGGTTGACTACCGCAGGGAGCAAGAGTACCCCACGGTGACGATCCCCTACGAGTTCCCGCCAGAGACGATCCACAAGGGAGATGAGGTGACGGTGTTGGACACAGAGGGCGGGGTGCTGGGCAACGTGGAGGTAATCAAGGTACAGGCTCCCCGCTTCGCCAACCACGCTCTCTTGGTGCAGGTGCGGGCCCCACGCGAGATCGCCAAGCGCATCGCCGGCATCAGGGTGCAGGAACTGGCGGTTGCCGAGCCGCTGGCGCAGCACGTGGAGCGAATGGCGGATGACGAGATCGTCTGCCGCTGCGAGCGGGTGACGGCGGGCGAGATCCGCGCCCTGATCCGCTCCGGCGTCCGCGACATGAATCACATCAAGGCCGCCACCAGGGCGGGGATGGGGGCCTGCGGGGCCAAAACCTGCACCGAACTGATCAAGCGACTGTTCCGCGAGGAGGGGGTCCCGCTGCAGGAGGTCACCTCGAATGTACTACGCCCGCTCTTTGTCGAGGTAAAGCTGGGGGCCTTTGCCGGCGTTAGCGGTGAAGAGGAGCCGACCGCAGAGGCTGTGATCACCCGGGCCAAGGACGTGCATGAGTGGGGGGTCTAAGGAGGCAAGAGGGTTATACGCCCAGCTCGAACTCGGACAGGGTGGTGTACTCTGCCCCTGTCGGCTTGAGCACGCTCTGGATGAGAGCAAAGCTTGTGGCGGCGACCTGACCTAGTGTGCCCACATTCGTCGCCACTACTACCTCGCCGATGCGGGCCGCGTCGGAGCGGGAGGCGCGGCGCTGGACGCGCCCCAGGGTCAGGTGGGGGGTAAAGCCCCGCCCCTCCGGTTGGTAGCCAAAGGGGACCACCACCTCCTCGATGGCGTCTTGCAACGCCGCCAGTCGCCCGCTCGGCTCCTGCACGCCCACCCAGACAACGCGCGGGCGGCGGGGGTTGGGAAAGCAACCCAACTCACCCACGGTGAAGGTGCAGGAGGGAGCGTGGCGGGCCACAGCCCAAAGTGCGGCTTCGATGCCGGGAAGCTTTTCCAAAGGGGTATCGCCCAGGAACTTGAGGGTGAGGTGAATTCCCGCCGCGCGCACCCAGCGCACGCTGCGCGGTGGGATTTTGTTCTCCAGCCGTCGTTGCACTCGGTCCAGCTCCCTCAGCAGCGGTTGCGGCAGCGGAATGGCGATAAAGGCGCGGATTGTATTCAAGATTCCCCCCGTTTTAGGTCGCGTTCGCCGCTCTCGGCGTCCGTGTGGCGCACTCTGGACGGGGCGGGTGAGTACGGGGTATCGAACGAGGTGACGTAGGGCTTGATATCCAGCACTGGCGAGCCGTCCAACGCATCCAGACCAACGACCTCCAGCAGGTTGTCCTCGATGCGCTGGATGCGGACGACGGTGGCCCCAATGGGGTTGGGGCGATGCGGGCTGCGAGTGGCAAATACGCCCCGTAGCGGCCGGCCGTGGTCGCCCTGGGGATGGAGCCGCAGGCTGTAGCCGGTGCCCAGGTGGAACAGGTAGAGCACCAGGATGTCTGTGCCAGGCTCCAGCCCCAGGAGGCCCTCGGTCAGCGATGGGACGAGCAGGATGCGGGCTGGGCGGAGGCGCATCTCGTCGGTCGAGAGCGCGCTGTCTCCCTCGTCCCGCTCCACGTAGCCGATAGGGTGGAGTGTGATGGCCCGAGTCTGTGCTACGTTCCCGCCTCCCACGATGTCAGGTACTCCTTCTGCTCCTCTGTCAGCACGTCGATCTCTACGCCCATCGCGTGCAGTTTGAGCCGGGCGATCTCGTGGTCGATCTCCTCCGGCACGGCATAGACCTTGCGCTCCAGTTCGCCGGCGTGGCTCATAATGTACACCGCGCTGAGGGCCTGGTTGGCAAACGACATGTCCATCACCGCGCTGGGGTGGCCCTCGGCCGCGGAGAGGTTGACCAGGCGGCCTTCCGCCAGCAAGTAGATGCGCCGCCCGTTGGGCAGGGTGTACTCGTCCACAAAGGGACGCACGCGGCGCGGCGGGTCGCCCGCCATCTCGGCCAGCGCCGGGATGTTGATCTCGACGTTAAAGTGGCCCGAGTTGGCGACGATGGCCCCATCTTTCATCGCCTCAAAGTGGTGACGGTCAATGACGTGGAGGTCGCCGGTGGAGGTGATAAAGATGTCGCCGATGGGTGCCGCCTCGGCCATCGTCATCACTCGGTAGCCATCCATCACTGCCTCTAGTGCTCTGAGGGGGTCCACCTCGGTGACGATCACATTGGCCCCCAACCCCTGGACCCGCATAGCGATGCCACGGCTGCACCAGCCGTAACCAGCCACCACCACAGTCTTGCCAGCGATGAGCACGTTGGTGGCGCGTATGACGCCGTCCAGGGTGGATTGGCCCGTGCCGTAGCGGTTGTCAAAGAGGTGTTTGGTCATGGCATCGTTGACGGCGACGATGGGATAGCGCAGCACGCCGTCAT
>JAOZPF010000233.1 GCA_029932895.1 Anaerolineae bacterium
TCGATGTCAACCCCGGCTGGCAGATTGAGCCGCATCAGCGTGTCTATCGTCTTGGTGTCGGGTTCGACCACATCGATCAACCGCTTGTGTGTACGGATTTCAAAATGCTCGTGCGAGTCTTTGTCGATGAACGTGGAGCGGCGTACCGTAAAGCGCTCGATCTTGGTCGGTAAGGGCACAGGCCCCACCACCGTCGCTCCGGCACGTTCCGCCGCCTCGACGATCCGCTTGGCGGATTCGTCGAGCACCCGATGATCATACGCCTTGAGACGAATGCGGATCCTCTGCTTGGCCATAAGGTTTCGCCTACTAGTCCAGAATCTTGGTCACGACGCCTGCGCCGACAGTCAGGCCGCCCTCGCGAATAGCAAAGCGCGACCCCTGTTCAATGGCAACCGGCTCGATCAGATTGACAATCAGATTGACATTATCACCCGGCATCACCATCTCGATCCCTTCGGGCAGGATGACCTGACCGGTCACGTCGGTGGTGCGGATATAGAACTGGGGCCGATAGCCGGTGAAAAAGGCCTTGTGACGACCGCCCTCATCCTTGCGCAACACGTATACCTCGGCCTCGAACTCGCGGTGCGGAGTGATCGAGCCTGGCTTGGCGACCACCATACCGCGGCTCACCTCGTCCCGGCCCACGCCGCGCAATAGAAGCCCCGCGTTGTCGCCGGCCACCACGCTGTCCAGCTTTTTGCGGAACATCTCCATGTCGGTGACGACGGTCTTGATCGGCTCATCCTGCAGGCCGACGATTTCGACCTCGGTCATCGGCACCATCTTGCCGCGCTCCACGCGCCCGGTCACGACCGTGCCACGCCCCTTGATGCTAAAGACGTCCTCAACGGACATCAGGAAGGGCTTGTCCTCGTCGCGCTCCGGGGTGGGGATATAGCTGTCAACCACCCGCATCAGCTCCCAGATGCACTCGTATTCCGGCGCATCGGGGTCGGTGCTCTCGGACTGCAACGCCTTGAGGGCAGAGCCGCGCACGATGGGGGTCTCGTCGCCGGGGAACTCGTAAGAATCGAGCAACTCGCGCAGCTCCAGTTCCACCAGCTCCAGCAGCTCCTCGTCCTCCATCAGGTCCACCTTGTTCAGGAAGACGACAATCGCCGGCACCTCAACCTGCTTGGCCAGCAGGACGTGCTCGCGCGTCTGGGGCATCGGACCATCAGCCGCCGACACCACCAGGATCGCCCCGTCCATCTGCGCCGCGCCCGTGATCATGTTCTTGATATAGTCACGGTGACCAGGGCAGTCCACGTGAGCATAGTGCCGGTTCTCGGTCTCGTACTCCACGTGGGCGATGGCGACGGTGAGGATCTTGGTCGCATCACGGCGGAACATCTTGGCATCCGCCTTGGCTACCTGATCATAGTTCTGGAACTGGGCCATGCCCTTGAGTGCCAGCACTTTGGTGATGGCAGCGGTCAACGTGGTCTTGCCGTGGTCGATATGCCCGATCGTCCCCACGTTGACATGCGGTTTTCCTCGTACGAACTTTTCTTTAGCCATTCTCCTCTCTCCTTCCGGACTTGAGTCCACCGAAAGCACTGGGCCGGAGTTGTCCCCGGCCCAAAAGCGCTGGAGAACAACCCCCGCTTAGCGAGAGCGTCTTCTACCAGGTGCCGCCATAGATAATGGCGTCCATCCTATCCTTGTCCACCGGTGCATAATGGTGGAACTCCATCGTAAATGTGCCGCGCCCCTGACTCAGCGAGCGCACATCCGTTGCGTAACCAAACATCTTGGCCAGGGGAACCGAGGCCTGTATCACCTGCAGTCCCCCCGCCCGAGGCGACATCGACTCGATGTTGGCCCCTCGGGCATTCAGGTCGCCGATGATCTCGCCGGTGAACGGCTCCGGGACAATCACCTCCACCATCATCACCGGCTCTAAAAGCACCGGCCCTGCCCGCTCCACCGCGTCCCGAAAAGCGGTCGATCCAGCCACTTTGAAAGCGACCTCGGAGGAGAGATCGGTATCCCACTCGCCGCTCAACAGCACGGCTCCCACATCCACCAGCGGGTAGCCAGCCAGAATCCCGCTCTCCATCGCCTCCCGGCAGCCCTCCTCCACCGCTCTGACAAACGCTTCCGGCAGGTCCCTTTCCCGCACCTTGCTGGAGAAGCTAAACCCCTCGCCAGCCGGAAGCGGCTCGACTGCCAGACGCACCCAGGCGTACTGCGGGTTTCCCCCTCCCGACCGCTCAAAGACCGCCTCCGCCTCCGCGCGAGCGGTGATCGTCTCCCGGTAGGCCACTCGCGGGCGGCTCACCCTGCCATCCACGCGAAACTCGCGCAACAGCCGGTCCACCAGAATCTCCAGGTGCAATTCCCCCATCCCAGAGAGAATCGTCTGCCCGGTGCTCTCGTCGGTGCGGACCACAAAGGTGGGGTCCTCCTCGGCCAGCCGCTCCAGCGCATCGTCCATCCGTTCCTGGTCCGCTGCCGTCCGCGGCTCGATCGCCACAAAGATAACCGGCTCCGGGAAGACAATCGATTCCAGGATGATCGAGGCGCTGGGAGAGCAGAGCGTGTCGCCAGTAAAGGTGCGCTTGAGACCCACCACCGCCCCAATGTCGCCCGCCGTCAGCTCCTTCACCTCCTCCCGGTTCCGCGAGAACATCCGCAGCAGCTTGTTGATCCGCTCTTTCTTGTTCTTCACCGGGTTGTAGACGGTGGAGCCAACTTTGAGCTTGCCGGAGTAAACCCGCAGGTAGACCAATCGTCCCACGTAAGGATCGGCAGCCACCTTGAAGGCCAACGCCGCCAGGGGAGCTTGCACGTCGGCGGGGCGGGACTCCCGTTTCTTGGTGTAGGGGTTGATCCCCTCCACCGGCGGGATGTCGAGCGGCGAAGGCAGGTAATCTACCACGGCATCGATCAGGGGCTGTACCCCCTTGTTCCGCAGCGCAGAGCCGCAGAGGACTGGAGTGAGAACCCCATCCAGCGTAGCCTGCCGCAGCGCCCGCCGCAGGTCCACCGTCGCGATCTCGTCCCCCTCCAGGTAGCGGGTGGTCAGATCGTCATCCGTCTCTACAATCTGCTCGACCACCTGCTCCCGCAGCGCCCGGACCTCCTCCAGCAGAGCGGCGGGGACCGGTTCGATCTGGGGAAGTTTCCCCAGCTCGTCCACCCAGACCACCGCCTGCATCTCCAGCAGGTCCACGACGCCGCGGAAGGATGACTCCCGTCCGATGGGCCATTGGAGCATCACCGTGTTGGCGTTCAGCCGTTCACGGATCGTCCCGACCGCGTGGGCAAAGTCGGCGCCCAGTTTATCCATTTTGTTAATGAACGCTATCAAGGGCACGCCGAATGACCGGGCCTGCCGCCAGACCGTTTCTGACTGCGGCTCGACCCCAGCCACGGCGTCAAAGACCACGACGCCCCCGTCGAGGACGCGCAGGCTGCGCTGGACCTCGGCGGTAAAGTCGATGTGCCCCGGCGTATCGACGATGTTAATCTGATGGTCCCGCCAGTAGCAGGTCACCGCCGCAGCGGTGATAGTGATACCTCGCTCCCGCTCCTGAACCATCCAGTCGGTGACGGTTGTACCTTCATCGACCGTCCCCATCCGATGCGTGCGTCCTGTGTAAAAGAGCACCCGTTCGGTGGTGGTCGTCTTGCCCGCATCGATGTGGGCAATGACCCCGATATTTCTTACCCGCTCCAAAGGCCAAGGCTGCCCGGACATTTCCCCGTCTCCTCAACCGGCGCAACCCACCTCATCCTCTGGGCGGAGTGCATCACCACCGGTAGTGAGCAAACGCCCGGTTGGCCTCTGCCATTCTGTGCGTGTCTTCACGCTTTTTAATCGCCGCGCCCGTCTTGTTGGCGGCGTCGAGCAGTTCGGCTGCCAGCTTTTCCGCCATCGAGTGGCCCGGCCGCTGGCGAGCGGCCGCTAGCAGCCAGCGCATCGCCAGGCTGACCTGCCGGTGGGGCGGCACCTCGACCGGAATCTGGTACGTGGACCCGCCAACGCGCCGCGGCTTGACCTCCAGAATCGGCGATACGTTCTGGATCGCCGCTTCAAACACCTCCAGAGCCGGGCGCTTGGCCCGCTCCTCGATGATAGCCATGGCGTCATACACGATCCGGGTGGCCACGCTTCGCTTGCCGTCCCTCATCACCCGGTTGATGAACTGGGCGACCAATCTGCTGTTATACCGGAGGTCCGGCACAACCTTTCGCCTGGGTGGACGATATCGTCTCGGCATACGAATCTCCGCCTACTTCTTTGGCAACTTGGTGCCGTACTTGGAGCGCTGCTGCTGCCGCCCCTCGACTCCCGTCGAGTCCAAGGCACCACGGACGACGTGGTACCGGACGCCGGGCAGGTCCTTCACGCGGCCGCCGCGCACCAGCACCACCGAGTGCTCTTGCAGCATATGTCCCTCGCCGGGGATATAGGCCGTCACCTCAATACCGTTGGTCAGCCGCACACGAGCGATCTTGCGCAGCGCCGAGTTCGGCTTCTTGGGCGTCATCGTGCGCACCTGGGTGCAGACCCCCCTCCGCTGCGGCGAGCCCTTGGGCTGCCTGATCCGCTGCTGACGGTAGGAATTGAAGGTGTACTGCAGCGCCGGCGCCTTGGACTTTTTGCGCTTTGGCTTTCTTCCCTTGCGTACCAACTGATTGATTGTGGGCATTCTTCG
>JAOZPF010000234.1 GCA_029932895.1 Anaerolineae bacterium
GCGTTCATCTATCTCTCCCCCGTCCGTTTGCCTGGGCCGATTTCCTACCCTATAATAGCACAAACGTTCTATTCCGTCAAGTCGAGTGGAAGCTGGAGGGTAGGATGAATCCCGCTGCCTGGGTTGAATCTCCCGGGCCACGCCGTTCATTTGGGGCTCTTGTCCGCGGCGAACCTCTCGGTGAGGTGATTTGCACATCCATCCCTTGCGAAAACTATGTAGCCGTGATATAATGTTAACAGGATATGGGTTGTGGGGGAAAGTGGGCGCCGTCCCACTTTTTTCACTATAGGGACGTATGGAGGGAAAGGTTGTAAATGAAAAGTGAGTTCCTGCTGGCGTTCAACCAGGTTTGCGCCGAGCGGAGCTTGCCGCGGGAGGTGGTGTTGGAGGCGATCCGCACCGCATTGGTATCCGCCTACCGGCGGAACATCGGAGCGCCCCCGACACAGAATGTCGCTGCCGACATAGACCTGGAGACAGCCCAAGCTCATATCTGGGCCGAGATGAAGGTCGTCGAACAGGTTTCTGATCCCTTGCTCGAGGTCTCGCTGGAAAAGGCGCGCGCTGTTCATCCTGATGCCCAGGTGGGCGATATGGTGATGATCGAGAACACCCCGCGCAATTTTGGGCGCATAGCAGCCCAGACGGCGCGGCAGGTGATTCTGCAGCGGATCCGCGAGGCGGAGCGGGAAGCACAATACGCCCACTATGTCGAGCAGGAAGGCGAGCTGGTCTATGGCACCGTGCAGAGTGTGACTCCCCAGCAAGTGACTCTCCATCTTGAGCGGACGGAGGCGATTCTCCCGCGCAAGGAGATGGTGCCTGGTGAGCGATATGTCCTGCACGACCGCATCCGGGCTTATGTCGTTGAGGTGCGGCGCACCGGACGTGGCCCCCAGATCATTGTCTCCCGCAGTCACAAAAAGATGCTCCAGCGGCTGTTGGAACTAGAAGTTCCAGAGGTCGCCAACGGCACGGTTGAGATCGTGGCTGTGGCCCGCGAGGCGGGCTCCCGCTCCAAGGTGGCGGTTGTGGCCCGCCAGGAGGGCGTGGACCCGGCGGGTGCTTGCATCGGGATGCGGGGAGTGCGTATTCAATCCATCGTGAAGGAGCTGGGCGGGGAGAAGGTGGACATCATCGAATGGAGCCGTGACCCCGTGACCTTTATCGCCAAGGCGCTGGGACCGGCCAAGGTACTCAGCGTGATGTTGGAGGAGGACCCGGTTGAGGGCAAGACAGCCAGCGTGGTCGTCCCCGATGACCAACTCTCTCTGGCTATTGGCCGCTCGGGGCAGAATGCCCGTCTCTCGGCCAAGCTGACCGGTTGGCGGATTGATATTCAGGGAGTCACTGAGGCGGCCGAGTGGGCCCTGGCCCAGGTCAATGAGAACCCCGAGATATTGTCCTCTCTTGGGCTGGCGGCGGAGCTGTTGCCGACGGTGGACGCCGCATTGCGCCGCCACAGCGAAGAGGGATACCCCTACAATACCGAGGAACTGGTGATGATGCGGCGCGTTATCGAGGGCGTCCGCTCTTATCTCATCGCCAGCCGGGACGCCCAGCGGGCTCGTTTGGCGGCCGAGGAAGCGGCACGCCGTGCCGCGTTGGAAGAGGCCCGTCTGGCTCGCGAGACCAGCATCCGCGATGCCCGCGCAGCGATCCCGCCAGCAGCCTATGACGTTTCTCTGGCCGAAATCGGTCTGAGCCACCGCGTGCTGGGCCATCTGGAGCGCAATGGTCTCTCCAACGTGGGCGAATTGCTCGAGATGTTGGCCGAGGGGGACGAGGGACTACTCAAACTGGACGGCATCGGGGCCAAGAGTATGGCCGAAGTTCGAGACGTGCTGGAGCGACTGGAGCTCCCCGCAGCCGAGCCAGAGGCAGAGCAAGTGGCGGCCGAGCCTCAGGAGGAGCTGGCTGTCGTCGAGGCGGAGGCCGAGACCGGGGAGGAGCCGGCCGTCGTCGAGGAGGAAGCCGCGCCTGTGGAGGTGGCAGCAGAAGCCGAGGAGGAGCTGCCGCCCGTGGAGGCGGAAGCGGTCGAGGCTCTGCCGGCTGAGGAAGGTGCGCCTGTCGTGGCTGAGGCTACGGCGGCGGAGGAAGCCGTGGCGGAAGAGGGCGAGGCCGCGGCCGGGCTTGAGGAGTTGGAGGAGTGGGAAGAAGAGGAACAAGTTCCTCTAGCCGAGCCCAAACCCAAGGGGCGGAAAAAGACCCCGCGGGAGCTTGTCTACGACGAGGAGTTGGGCCGGGTGATTTCTATTCGACGGCACCGTCGCGGCGAAGATGAGGAGTGGGAGGATTATATGTGATGGGGAGAAGGTCGCGCCGCAAGCACATTCCGCAGCGTACCTGCGTGGCATGCCGGGCTGTGCGTCCCAAACGGGAGTTGGTTCGCATCGTTCACACCCCTGACGGCAGGGTGGTGGTGGACGAGCGGGGCAAGCAGAACGGTCGCGGCGCGTATCTCTGTGCTCAACGTGTCTGCTGGGATGACGCACTGACGCGACATCGGCTCGACGGCGCGTTGCGAACCTCTCTTGACGAGGAGACGGTCAGCAGGCTGCGGGCTTACGCGCAGGGGTTGCCGGAGCGGCTGGAGGCGATAGATGTGCCGGGAGTAGAGAATTTGGGGGGTGAGGAATGAGTGAAGAGACAAAGGTCATCGAGATACCGGTATATCTGACGGTTCGTGAGTTGGCACAACTGATGGATATCAGCCCGATCGACGTCATCAAGCAATTGATGAGCAGCGGGATCATCGCTACCATCAACCAGCAGATCGACTATGAGACAGCGGCGATCATCGCCACAGAGATGGGCTTTGAGGCACGGGAGGAGACCCCGCTGGTGGCCGAAGAGGCGGACGAGGAAGGCCCTATGCCGCTGTGGGAACGGCTGTATGCCCGCGAGGAGCCAGACAAGCTCCTTCCACGACCGCCTGTGGTGACGGTGCTGGGGCACGTTGATCACGGCAAGACTTCCCTGCTGGATGCCATCCGCCGTACCGATGTGGTCGGTGGGGAGGCTGGCGGTATCACTCAGCATATCGGTGCTTACCAGATCGAGCACCAGGGGCGGTTGATCACGTTCCTGGATACTCCTGGGCATGAGGCGTTCACGGCGATGCGGGCCAGGGGGGCCAATACCACCGACATCGCCGTGCTAGTTGTTGCTGCCGATGACGGTGTGATGCCGCAGACGATCGAGGCCATCAGTCACGCTCGCGCGGCACGGGTTCCCATCATTGTTGCCCTGAACAAGATCGACAAACCCAACGCCCAGCCGGAACGGGCTAAGCAGGGGCTGGCTGATGCCGGCTTGGTGCCGGACGACTGGGGAGGTGACACAATCTGCGTGCCCGTCTCGGCCAAGAAGAGAATTGGCCTGGAAGATCTGTTGGAGGCGATCATCCTGGTGGCCGATTCTGCCGAGATCAAGGCCAACCCTGATCGCCCCGCCGTGGGCACGGTTCTGGAGGGCCGCCTGGACCGCAGCCAGGGCCCCACGGCTACTGTGCTGGTGCAGAACGGCACGCTGCGAGTAGGGGATGCTCTGGTGGCAGGTACTGTGTGTGGGCGTGTGCGGAGGATGCTGAACGATGATGGCAACCCCATCACCGAGGCGCCACCATCTACTCCGGCCCTCATCCTGGGCCTCGATGACGTTCCCACCGCTGGCGATATCTTTGAGGTGATGCGGGACGAACGGACCTGCCGGGCGGTCGCTGCCAGGCGGATCAAGGATGATGAAGCCAAGGTCACCATGACTGTCCGCACGCTGACGCTGGACAACCTCTCCCAGAGCATCCGGCAAGGCCAGGCCAAGGAACTGAACCTGATCATCAAGGCCGACGTCCAGGGGTCTATCGAGCCGATTGTCAACTCGCTGCAGGCGTTGGGTGCGGAGGACCTCAAGGTCAATATCATCCACGCTGCCACCGGCAACATCACCGAGTCGGATATAACACTGGCTGTGGCTTCCCACGCCATCGTCGTCGGTTTTCAGGTGACGGTGGATTCGGCGGCCCGCCGGATGTCCGAGAATGAGGGAGTGGACATCCGTCTCTATGACATTATCTACAAGCTGGTGGATGAGGTGGAGCTAGCCCTCAAGGGACTGCTCGAGCCGACCTATGTGGAAAAGGTCGTGGGTCGGGCCGAGGTCCGGGCGACGTTCGAGGTCTCCAAGGTGGGACGGATCGCGGGGTGCTATATCCTGGAGGGGGAGGCGCGCCGCAATGCCAGGGCGCGTGTCTTGCGCGGTGAGAAAGAGCTGTACGATGGTCATATCGGGTCGCTCAGGCGGTTCGAGAAGGACGTCCGCGAGGTGCGGACCGGGTTCGAGTGCGGCGTGGGGCTGGAAGGCTTCTACGACTTGGAGGTCGGCGACATCATCGAGTTCTATGTGATGGAACGGGAGAGCTGAGCACGGAACGGGTGCAGGTGGGATGAGCAAGGTATATCAGGAGCGGGCTGCTGAGTTGGTCAGGACACACCTGGCGGAGTTGATCCAGAGACAGGTTAGCGATCCCCGCGTGCGGATGGTGACGGTCACAGGGGTTGAGGTGACCCCTGATACGACCCGCGCGCACGTCTATGTCAGTGTGCTGGGTGAACCGGAGGAGCAGGAGGAAGCGATGCAGGGCCTCCGCAGCGC
>JAOZPF010000235.1 GCA_029932895.1 Anaerolineae bacterium
AGGTCCTCGACGGCCTGTGGTGCCCTTTCGAGAACCACCATATGGGGAACAGCGCCGAGTGGATCGCTCGGGAGTACGGGCTCACCCGGGAGGAGCTGGACGAGTACGCCTACCACAGCCATATGAAGGCCATCGCCGCCATCGACGAGGGCCGCTTCAAGGAAGAGATCGTCCCCGTGGAGGTGCCACGGCGGAAGAAGGAGCCCCTCCTCTTTGACACCGACGAGACCCCACGGCGGGACACCTCCTTGGAGGCGCTGGCTCGCCTCCGGCCCGCCTTCCAGCCCAACGGCATCGTGACAGCCGGCAACTCGCCCGGCATCACCGACGGAGCAGCGGCGACGGTGGTGATGAGCCGGGGCAAGGCGGAGGAGCTGGGCATCAAACCGCTGGCCCGCGTCGTCGCCTACGACCAGGCGGCGGTGGAACCGCTCAAAGTGTTCGAGGCTCCCATCTATGCCATCCGCAAGCTATGGGCCAAGACCTCCACTGCGGTAGATGACTATGACCTCTACGAGATAAACGAAGCCTTTGCCGCCCAGACCCTGGCCGACGGGCGGGCGCTCGGGTTGCCGTGGGAAAAGGTAAACGTCAACGGCGGGGCCATCGCCCTGGGTCATCCCATCGGCTGCTCCGGCAACCGCGTCCTGGTCACCCTGATTTACGCTCTGCGCCAGCGCGGCCTCAAGCGCGGCATGGCCGCTCTCTGCCTGGGCGGCGGCGAGGCAGTGGCGATGGCTATCGAGTTGGAGTAGGGAGGGAGCTATGGAGATCAAACAGATCGCCGTCATCGGCGCGGGCACGATGGGCAACGGCATCGCCCAGGTCTGCGCGACGACCGGCTATGCAGTCACCCTGATCGACATTATTCCAGAACAGATCGAGCGGGCCGTGGCTACCATCCACAAATCGGTGGAGAAATTGCACGCCAAGGGCCGCCTGACCGATGAGCAGCGAGAGGCGGCGCTGCACAACATCACCACCGCGGGCGAGGTCGAGGCCGCCGCCGGAGCCGACTTTGTGATCGAGGCTGTGGTGGAGCGGGAGGAGGTGAAGAAAAAGGTGCTGGCCCAATTGGACACACTGACCCGCCCCGAGGTGATCCTGGCCAGTAATACCTCCTCCATCTCTATCACCGCGCTGGGCGCAGTCACGAACCGGCCCGACCGGGTGGTGGGGATGCACTTTATGAACCCGGTGCCGCTGATGAAGCTGGTCGAGATCATCCGCGGGATCGCTACATCCGACGAGACCACCCAGACCACGGTATCGCTGGCAGAAAAACTGGGCAAAACTGGCGTGGAGGCCCAGGATTATCCCGGCTTTATCTCCAACCGCATCCTCTGCCCGATGATCAACGAGGCCATCTATGCGCTGATGGAAGGCGTCGGCACCGTCGAGGCAATCGACACGGTGATGAAACTAGGGATGAACCACCCTATGGGCCCCCTGACGCTGGCCGACCTGATCGGCCTCGACGTCGTGCTCAACATCATGGAGGTCCTCCAGCAGGGACTGGGGGACGACAAGTACCGCCCCTGCCCCCTTTTGAAACGCATGGTCGCCGCGGGCTACCTGGGCCGCAAGACGGGAAGGGGATTCTACACCTACGGCTAGGGACGTTCCGGCCTGACCGCACGCAGAGGAAGAGGTTATGACAGAGATATGGCCCTACACCGTTAGCCTAGCCGTCACTATGGGGATGGTCCACCTCGTGCTTTTCCTCATCCTCCTCTTCCGGCGCAAAAAGGAAGTGGATCAGCAACTGACCCTGCTCTATCTGGGGATGAGCATCCTGTGGGGGATTGCGACGACCCTGGCCGACCTGCGCACAGTCTTTATCCCCGCCGTCACCGACACGTCCAACTCGTTCATCCCTGTCTTTGCCACGGCGCTGGCGGTGCTGGAGCTACTGCTCGCCTGCTCCTTCCTCGAGTTCCCCATCCTCGCCATTTTAGCGACCGCCGGGGGGACCTGGACGGTCGTCCTGCTCATCGGCACGATCTACTTTGCCCTGGTACCGCCGCCTCTCCTCCCCCTCCTGCAGGTCGCCCAGGGTGGCTGGGCGGTTATCACGACCGTCCTGATCGTGCTGGCGGTGTTGGCCCTCTTCCGCAGCCACCTCGCCCTCTACCGGAACCGGGTCCTTTACTGGCTGATGACCGCGGTGGCCTTGACCGCCGGGCAGGCGGCGACAATGCTGCCAGCCGGCCCCCTGCGCGTCACCGGGCTCCTCTTCCATGTGGCGGGGGTCATCGCTCTGGTTCGCGGGACGGCCAGTTACTGGCTGCCCAACGTCAAGGCGACGCTGCGCAGCACTCTCCGCTTCTTGCTCCTCTCCGCCGTCACCGCCGCCCTTCTCCTGGGCATCACTCTCGGCGCCGAGTGGCTCACCGACTTGCTGCCCCTCCCCCACCTGGCGCTGGTCAGCGCCCTGGCTGTGGTGGCGGCACTGATCTATCTCCCTCTCTATCGGCTCCTCCACCACCTGGTCGATCGGCTGCTGGCTGGGGTGGGATTCGACCCCGCCCAGGCCCTGCGAGATTACAGCCAGCTCATCAGCACGGTCCTGGACCTGGAGCAACTGGCACACATAGCCGTGCAAACCGTGGCCAACGTGCTGGACGTGCGGCGGGGAGCGTTGCTGGTCACCAGCGAGACAGAGCGGGGCGGCCTGGAGCTGCAACCCGTGCCCGGTCTGGGCGAGGTAGAACAGGAGCCGGTGGAAATGGAACCCATCAGCCCCATCCTGGCCCGCATTCGCGAGCAGGACACACCTCTCTTCCAATACGAGGTCGAACACCACCCCACCCTGCGGGCAGCGGCTCACACAGAGCGCGCGTGGCTGCGCTCCCTGGAGATGGAGGTCTATCTGCCCATCTACTCGCAGGACAAACTGGCCGGCCTGCTGGCTCTGGGCCCCCAAGGGACGGGCGAACCGTACAGCGAGCGGATGCTCGAGTTCCTCTCCACACTGGCGCATCAGACCGGCGTCGCCCTGCAGAACGCCAGCCTCTTTGAGGGGCTGCGCGCCCTCAACGCGCACATCACGGAACTGAACGAGAACCTTCGCGCGGCCTACGAACGGCTGGAACGGCTGGACAAGGCCAAGACGGACTTTCTCTCCATCGCTTCCCACGAACTGCGCACGCCGGTGACCCAGTTGCGGGGGTACACCGACATCCTGACCGAGTTGGCAGCGACGGAGGGGTTGTCCCAGGACCAGATACTGCGCATCGCCGGCAACATCGTCACCCCTCTGCGGCGGCTGGAGAACATCATCACCGCCATTTTGGATGCGTCGCGGATAGATGCCGAGGGATTGAGCTTGCGCTTTGTGCCGGCGACGCTCGCTTCCACAATGCGCATGGCCATCGAGAACTGGACATCCGCGCTGGAGGAGCGGCACATCAACATGGTCACGCACCACCTGGACGATATCGCCCCGATCCAGGCCGACACGCAGCGACTGTTCCAGGCCTTTAGCAACATTCTCTCCAACGCGATCAAATTCACCCCCGACGGGGGCAGCATCACCATCGCGGCCCATCCACTCGATGATGAGCATTTCGAGGTCACAATAACCGACACGGGCATCGGCATCAGCCGCGCCGACCAGGAGCTGATCTTTGAGAAATTCTATCGCGTGGGCAGCGTGAGCCTGCACTCCTCTGGGGATTACAAGTTCAAGGGAGCCGGGCCGGGGCTGGGGCTGCCCATCGCCCGCGGCGTGATCGAGGGGCACGGAGGGTGCATCTGGGTAGAGAGCGAGGGATATGATGAGGTCCGCTGCCCCGGAAGCACCTTCCATATCGTGTTGCCCTACAAGGCCCATCACGGTACCTGTCGCTGGCAACGGCCGGCCGCGTCACAGCGCGGACAAGGTGAAAGCGCCGAGGCCGAATTGTAAAGGCCGCCGCACCTACTGACGATGCCGACCCCGATCAACCACCTGGTTATAGCCCAGGAGATGGTCAAGGACGACCACCTCTCCCCTCCCGCCCGCCGCCTGATAGAAAGTGCGTGGGGGGCTTTCCTGCTTGGCAACACCGCCCCCGACGTGCAGACAGTGACCCGTCAGCCGCGAGACGAGACCCACTTTTACCACATCCCGCCCACCGACGAGACCCCGCCATACTGGCGGATGCTATCTGCCCACCCGGAACTGGCGCACGCCGAGCAACTGGCGGTGGAGCAGGCCGTATTCCTGGCAGGAGACCTGGCCCACCTGCTAGCCGACGAGATGTGGTGGCGGAAGTTGTTCGATCCGGTCTTTGGCGAGCACGCCGGGTGGGGCACATGGCGGGAGCGCCTCTTCCTCCACAACGTCCTACGCACCTTTCTGGATCGCCAGGACCAAGGGAAGCTGGATGCGGGAGTTGGCCCAGCGCTGGCGACGGTCGAGCCTCACGGCTGGCTCCCCTTTACCAACGGCGATGGCCTCCGGCTGTGGCGGGACATCCTAGCGCGGCAACTGGAGCCAGGGCAGGAGATCCGCACCGCGGAGGTCTTTGCCGCGCGGATGCAGCTCCCGGCGCGCGCCATCGAAACCGCGCTCCGCTCGCCGCAAAAGATGGCACTCATCTTTAGCCACGCGCCGCCCGAGCGGT
>JAOZPF010000236.1 GCA_029932895.1 Anaerolineae bacterium
TGGGAGTGCCACTCGGCAGTGTGCGGGTGTTACTGGTGGCCCACCACGCCCTCGAGTGGGCTTGACATTCTCGTCAACAACGCCGGCATCATTCGCCGGGCGAGTGTGGTGGAGACCACCGTGGAGGAGTGGGAGCTGGTGATGGCGGTGAACGTCAAGTCGGTCTTTTTGCTGAGCCAGGCTGCCATCCCCGTCATGGCTGGGGCTGGCGGCGGTGTGATCGTCAATATGGGGTCGGGCTGGGGCCTGGTTGGCGGGCGCAGGGCCGCTGCTTACTGTGCCTCCAAGGGGGCGGTGGTCAACCTGACCCGGGCGATGGCCCTCGACCACGGCGAGCAGGACATCCGCGTCAACTGCATTTGTCCTGGCGATACCGACACGCCGATGCTGCGAGAGGAGGCGCGCCAATTGGGTGAACCGGACGAGCGTTTTCTGGCTGAAGCGGCCGATCGCCCCCTGCGGCGTGTGGGCCAGCCGGAGGACATTGCCCAGGCGGCGCTCTATCTCGCCAGCGATGCTGCCTCTTTTGTCACCGGCGCGGTGCTGGTGATCGACGGTGGCGGGTTGGCGGGGTAGGGGGAGGTGTTGAGCATAGCGGACGCGGGCGCGGCCGAGCGGGCGGTGGCGGGCTTCCGTGCCCGCTTCGGACGGCCCCCCACGGTGCTGGTGCGAGCGCCAGGAAGAGTGAATCTCCTGGGCGGTCACGCTGACTATAATGACGGGTTTGTGCTGCCGGTGGCTATCGACCGCGCGGCCTGGCTGGCGGCGACGCCGGCGGCGGAGCCACGGGCGCGGGTCGTCGCGCTGGACCTGGAGGAGGAGGTGACTTTTCCCCTCGACCCCGTGCCGGACCGGCGGGGGGATTGGGCCGACTACCCGCGCGGGGTCGCCTGGGCACTGGGCAAGTGGGGAGGGCATCTCGTCGGGATGGATGCGGCGCTGGCCTCTGGCGTAGAGATCGGCGCTGGCCTCTCCTCCTCCGCCGCCGTGGAGGTAGCCTTTGCCTGGGCCTGGCGCTCGCTATCTGGCCTGGACATTGGGCGGACAGAGTTGGCGCTGACCTGCCAGCGGGCGGAGGGTGAGTATGTGGGGGTCCGCTGCGGGGTGATGGACCAGATGGCCTCGGTCTGGGGGCGGGCTGGTCACGCGCTGTTGCTGGATTGTCGCACGCTGGAGGTGACCCCCGTACGGCTGCCACCGAGTGTGGCAATCCTGGTCATCGACACCGCCGTCCGGCGGAGGTTGGCGGCTTCCGAATACAACCGTCGCCGCCACGAGTGCGAGGAAGCGGTGCGCTTGCTTTCCCGCCACCTGCCGGGCATTCGCGCCCTGCGCGATGTCTCTCCCGACGAGTTCGCTCGCCTCCGGCATCACCTGCCACCTCTGCTTCGGCGCCGAGCGCGGCACGTGGTGACAGCCAATAGCCGTGTGCTGGAGGCTGTGGCGGCGCTGTCCGCCGGGGATGTGGCGCGTGTCGGGGAAGCGATGCGGCGCTGTCACGAGAGCCTGCGGGATGATTATAAAGTTAGCTCACCCGAGTTGGATCTAGTGACCGAGACGGTGTGGCGGGAGCCGGGCTGCTACGGTGCACGGCTTACTGGTGCTGGCTTTGGCGGCTGCGTGGTCGCGCTGGCGGCGGAGAGCGTCGTGGACAGGCTCATTGGTGTGGTGGAGAGGGCTTACCGCGATCGTTTCGGTCGGCTACCTGTAGTCATCGTCTGCCGCGCCAGCGACGGCGTCGCCGAACAAAACAGCCCCGGGGTCCTGAGGAGCCCCGGGGCTGGATAGAGAGACGCGCGGTGCGTCGTCAGCTTTCTTCCTTTGGCGCTTTGGCCTCCATCGCGGCGACGATCGCCTCCAGGCTGGTCTCTGGCTCTGGTTCTGGTTCCGGCGCTGTGCCCAGAAACGGCTTGGGCGTTTTGGCCGTTGGTTGCTCTATCTTGACGCCCTCGTAGAAATCAATCGGCCCGTCCGATTCGGGGCTGTCGCCCCTATACCCTGTTCCGGCCGGGATCAACTTGCCGATGATGACGTTCTCCTTGAGGCCGTATAGCTGGTCTTTCTGGCCCTCGATGGCGGCCTTGGCCAGCACCTTGATCGTATGCTGGAAGGAAGCGGCGGAGAGGAAGCTGTCGGTAGCGAGGGCGGCCTTGGTGATTCCCATCAGCACAGCTCGCCCTTTGGCTGGCTTTCCCCCCTCCTCAATGGTCTCGCGGTTGATCTTTTCCAGAGCCATCCGGTCAACTAGGTCGCCGGGGAGCAGCGCCGTGTCGCCGGAGCTGACGATCTCTACCTTGCCCAGCATCTTGCGGATGATGATCTCGAAATGCTTGTCGTTGATGTTTACGCCCTGGGAGCGATACACCTTTTGGATCTCGGAGAGAATATACATCCGCGTCGCCTCCCATCCCATTACCTCAAGGATGCGATGGGGGTTCTGGATGCCCTCATAGAGCTGGGTTCCAGGCTTGATCTCCTGGCCCTCGCTGACCAGGAGCCGGGCTGCGGATGGCACCTCATAGTCCCGCTCCTCACGCCGCTCATAAACGACGCGCAGCTCTCGCTCCTCCAAATGGACGATTCCCTTGTGCTCTGCGAGTATCTCCTTGTCGCCCCGCTTGGCGAGCAAATCGCCGGGCTCGACCTCGTCCCCGTCCTTGACCTTGATGCCCCAGTTGCCGGGGATGTGGTACTTGTCGGCGACGATCTCGCTCTTGACGATGACGACCCGCCTGTTCCCATCTGTCCGCACGACGTGGACGACGCCGTCGATGTCGGCGATCTCGGCCTCGCCTTTGGGATGCTTGCGGGCCTCGAACAGCTCCTCCACACGGGGCAGACCGCTGGTGATGTCGCCGCCGGCGGCCACACCGCCGGTGTGGAAGGTGCGCAGAGTGAGCTGGGTGCCGGGCTCGCCAATGGACTGGGCGGCGATGATGCCCACGGCTGCACCGATATGGACCATCTTGCCGCGGCCCAGGTCCCGCCCGTAGCAGAGGCTGCAGATGCCCCGCGTCAGCGTGCAGGTCATCGGGGAGCGCACATAGACGGCATCGACGTTGGTGGCTTCGATGATCGCGGCCGCGTCCTCGTTGATCTCTTCGTTCCGTTCCACAATGACCTTGCCGCTCCGCGGGTGGATCACGGGAGCGGCGGCCACACGGCCGATGAGTCGCTCGCTCATCTTTTGCCCGCCGACGTCGTCCTCCCGCCGGATCCAGATGCCGCTGTGGGTGCCGCAGTCGTGAGCATTGATGATGGTTTCCTGCGTCACATCAACCAGACGGCGGGTCAGGTAGCCGGCGTCTGCGGTGCGGAGCGCTGTGTCGGCCAACCCCTTTCGTGACCCGTGGGTGCTGATAAAGTACTCCAGTGCCGAGTGCCCCTCGCGCAGGCTGGAGAGAATGGGGAGCGGTATGATCCGCCCGGAGGGATCGGCCATCAGACCGCGCATTCCCGCCAATTGGGAGATGGGGCCAAAGCCGCCCTTGGACGCGCCTGATTTGGCCATCACCGCCACCGGCCCGTCGGGGTCCAGCGCGTCGGAGACCGCCTGGGCCACTTGATCCCGCGCACGGCTCCAAAGGTCAATGGTGCGGACGTACTGTTCCTCCGAGGTCAGCAGGCCACGGCGGTACTGTTGTTCCACCTTGGCGACCGCCGCTGTAGCCTTTTCCAGAATCTCGGTCTTTCCCTCCGGGATCGTCAGGTCGGCGATGGCGATGGTCACACCTGAGCGAGTGGCATACTTGAAGCCGATGTTCTTGATTCGGTCCACCACCTCCGGCGTTTCCTCTTTCCCCAGTTGCCGGTAGGTGCGTCCCACCAGGTCCTGCAGGTCACCCTTGTCCAACGTGGCGTTGATAAAGCGCAGGGCGTCGGGCAGGATGCGATTGAAGAAGCAGCGCCCCACCGTGGTCTGGATCGGCTTCTCGGGGGGGGGACTGTCGTCATAGACCTGTCTGATGGTGATGTTGGCGTGCAGATCGACATAGCCGAGGCTGTAGGCCATCTCCACCTCGTCCAGGTCGGTAAAGAACTTGCCGTCCCCCTTGTGGGGCCTGTCGGTAGTCATCGTCAGATAATAGACCCCCAGGCACATGTCCTTGGTGGGGCCGACGATCGGGTCGCCGGAGGATGGCTTGAGGAGGTTCTTGTCCGCCAGCATAAGATTGCGTGCCTCTTCTACCGCCTTCCTGGACAGGGGAATATGGACAGCCATCTGGTCCCCGTCAAAGTCGGCATTGAAAGCTGAGCAGACCAGGGGGTGAATCTGGATCGCTTTTCCTTCCACCAACACCGGCTCGAACGCTTGGATGCCCAGGCGGTGCAGGGTGGGGGCCCGGTTCAGAAGGACCGGGCGGTCGTGGATGACCTCTTCCAGCACTTCCCACACCTCGGGCCGTTGCTGCTCGATCGTCCGCTTGGCTGCTTTGACGTTGCTGGCATAGTTGTATTCCACCAGTTTGCTGATGACGAAAGGACGGTACAGTTCCAGCGCCATTTCTTTGGGCAGGCCGCACTGGTGAAGTTTGAGCTTGGGGCCGATGACAATGACCGAGCGACCTGAATAGTCCACCCGCTTGC
>JAOZPF010000026.1:0-2918 GCA_029932895.1 Anaerolineae bacterium
GACCTCACGGACCCGAACCGTGCGCGCTAACCGAACTGCGCTACGCCCCGACGCGCAGCGGTATTATAGCTGATTTGCCCGTTTTGGCAAGACTGTGACCGCCCCAACGGGAACCACCCTCAGGGGATGTAGATGTAGATGCTGCCTCTGCTTATGCCGCGGTCCAGGTCGGCTGGGGGCGAGGCGATGCCTATCGCTTCTATCGGCTCCAGGAACGGCCGCATTTCTTGGTCAAAGTTCTCCTGGTCCCAGGGTGACATCGTCTCATAGATAAGCTGCCATACTCGCCCGGCGTCTACGTACACATAGTTGGTGACCGAGTCGGGCAGGTGCGTCCGCACTCTCTGGAATGTCGCCTCGCCAGCGATCGGCGCGACGATCTCTCCCGTGGCAGTCTCTAGCGCCTCCTCCGGGAAGCCGATGATCACGTACTCGTCGGTGAGGCCGTAACCCAAGATAACCTCCTCGCTGTACCAGTCGTAGAGGGTCTGCATCTCCACCTGGTTGATCTCGGTGCTCCCGTGCCCAAGCCCTCCCAGGTTCCCGGCGATCTCGAAAATGTTGTCCAGTGCCGTCCCGGCTGCCTCAGCATCGTCGAACTCGAGGAGCGAGTAGAGCCCGATGGGTGAATCATTGCCCGTTACCTCGGTCACGACCAGGGTGTACTCGCCCGTCTGCCAGCCCAGCAGCTCCTCGTTGAGCCTCAGCCCCAGCTCGCGCTCGAGGTCCTCAAGTTGCATCGCAAAGTCGGGGTTCTGCTGGAAGGAGGCCAGGATGTTTCGCCACCAGGCACCCAGATTCTGCCCGGACATGAATCCCACCGCGTCGGCGGGAACCCGCTCGATCAAGCGCCCCGCGTTTGCCTCCGCCCGAAGGCTCTCCATCGTCTCTGGCGGCAGTTTGTCGGGGTCGAAGGTGACGACAGACTCGATCAGCACCCCCTCGCTGTCGAGGTGCACGGCCATCCCTATGCCTTCAAGACCCTCCATCTGGGGGACGATTCCAGGCATCGTTCCTATGCTTTCCATGAGCGCCGGCAGATCGTAAAAGATATAGCCGACCCCGTTCTCGGGCAGCGCGTCCATTACCCTGGTGTACCCCTCGTCCGCAGCCAGGGCGTCCGCGTTTCCCTGCGCCACGTCAATGATATCCTTCATCGCATCGGTGCTTGTGGTCATAACCACAAAGTCGTCCACTGTGGCGATGACCGTCGGTGTCTCCCAATCATATTCCGCCTCTTGGATGTGGATGGTCACGTCCCTGTAGGTCTCTTGCGAGAGCTCGTATCCCTCCTTCTCCAGGTAGCTGTATAGCTTGTCCAAAAAGCTGTCCGAGGCCCGGTGATCCCTGGTTGTTACGACCAGCATGATGGTCGGTTGCTGGTAATAGTAGCCCATCAGCTCCTGCAGGTCGGTCATCCCCAGGGCGATCTCGGAGCCCATCCATGGCTGGATATCTGTCTCGAACGAGATGTCGTATTCTCCCTCCACCTCCTGCCACATATCCTGGAAGCTGCTCTCGACCTCGGGCATGTCGCCATAGACCTCTGCCAGGTGCTGGTATCCCGCCATATTCTGAATGGTCGGGTTGACGAGCAGGAGAAAGGGCGTGTCGGCCGGCATGATGGTGGCGGCCGACTGGCTGGGCCAAAGGAACGAGAGCAGGCCGGACTGGTAGGCGACGACCGCGGCGACGATGCACACGCAGCAGATGAGCAGGACGATGACGACGCCGATGATCAGCCACACGTTTCGCGATTTCATAACTAGCCTCCTTTTTCACTGAACGGATGGGGGTGATTCCACCCTGGCGGTTGACTGCATCCTGTTGCGGAGCAGGAGCGCGATCGGTACGGTCAGCAGTAACAAGACCCCGGCCGCAAGAAAGGTCTCGTCCAGGACCTGTGCTGTGAGGTCCAGCAGGACGGCTTCGAGGTCGGCGATGGTATAACCTAGGGAAAGGTGCTCAAAGCGGCGCAGCCCCCAGGCGGTCAATAGCGACAGGCCGACGCTCATGCCGATTAGGCGCAGGATGACGACGATGCCAGAGGCCACGCCGCGCTGTGTCTCGCTCACTCCGTCGACAACGGTTGTGCTCAGCGGGGCCGTCACCAAGCCAAACCCCAGCCCCGTCAGCGCCAGATGGAGTGCCATAGGGGTGTAGTGCATCCCCGGCGACCAGGTGGACATCAGACCGAGTCCCCCGCCGCTGGCGATCAGCCCCAGGACTGTCGGCAGGCGGTAGCCCGCCACCTGGCAGAGCCATCCGCCCAGGAGCGAGGCCAGTGACATAGCTCCCGTCATCACCGCCAGCACCTGGCCGCTGCGCACGGCCCCGACGCGCAGCATCTCGGCGACGGTGCTCCCCTCCGCCAGCACGGTGTTGATGAACAGTGGCACGTCCACCATGGCGATGACGAGGGCCGCGCCGACCAAAAAGTTGATCGCGCAGGCGGTGGCCAAGTTCGGCCGCCGGAGCATGCCGAGTTCCACCAGCGGGTGGGGGACGCTCCGCTCTATGATGACGAACAGGCCGAACAGCAGTCCGGCTCCCACCAGCAGCGGCAGGACGGCCTGCGTCGCTGGCGGTGGTGCGCTCAGGTCGAAGGACGGCCCTGCGGCCGCCCGTCCCCCGGCGCAGGAGAGAGCGGCGTTCAGCGCCACCAACCCCCCCATCAGCGACACTCCTCCCAGAATGTCCAGAGGGACCTGGCGTTTGGGCTGGGGCAGGTCCCTCAGCGCCCAGTAGGCCGTCGCCGCCGCCAGAATGCTGGCTGGGATGTTGAGGTAGAACTGCCAGCGCCAGTCGAGAAAGCGCACTAAAAAGGCCCCATATAGCGGTCCAAAGATCCACCCGGCTGTATCTACGGCGACCAGGACGCCCATCGGTAGCGAACGGCGTCCCTCTGGGAACACGTC
>JAOZPF010000026.1:2928-16450 GCA_029932895.1 Anaerolineae bacterium
TTGCCATCACCACCGGCACCATCGCCCCACCGCCCAGGGCCTGCACCGCGCGGAAGGTGATGAGCAGTGGGAGGCTCCTGACCAGGGGCACAAAGGCGGAGCCGACGGCGAACAGTCCCAAGCTGAGCAAATAGACCTTGAGCCGCCCGTGAATGTCGGATACGCGCCCCATCAGGGGCATGGTGACGATGTAGGCGATCAGGTAGGCGCTGACGATCCACGCCGCGTCGTCCAGCCCGGTCGGTACCGGGATCTCGAAATCAAAGATCATCTGCGGCAGCAGCGTCGAGACGACCGTCAGATCGTCCGCGGCGACAAAGACGCCAAAGGCGACCAGCAGGAGGACGAGATAGGGCCTCCGGCGGGCAAATGGTTGCTCTGGCATATTTGCTCTCCAAATAGCCTAGGGGATGGGCGGCGGTTGGATGTCGACCGGCTCATCAAAGGCGGAGAAGGTGATGAGCCAGACGGTGGGGTCGTCGGGGTCGCTATCCGGCTCCATGATCTGGATGCGACGCGCGTACTTGTCCTGTTGCCCTACCCAGATGGACACGTCCACATCCCCCTCCCGGATCAGGCCGGAGGTCAAATAGAGCAGCCGCTCGCCGGGCAGCGTCCCGCGCAGGAGATAGTGGGGTTGGCCTTCGATCTCCTCCGGCGGGCCAAAGGTCCAGGACGTCCCCTCCAGAACAGCCTCGATGCCGTACTCGGAGTCGAATAGCAGCGCCGGGTCAAAGTACCAGCCCTGGCCCGGCGGCAGTTGCTCCCATTGCTGATTGAGGGGATTGGTGACGTACTGCTCGTCTCCCAGACCGATGATGCCCAGCTCTGAGACGAGGCCAAAGGAGACGATGCGTACGATGGCCCGCACACTATCTGGCCGTTGCAGGTCACCCTCGGCCCGCTTCAGGGCGACGGTGGGGGGGCTGTCGAGGTAGACCAGTTGCCCGCTGATCTCGATGACAAAGTGGGCGGATTGGGTGTCGAGCATGCGCTCCCCGGCCGCGGCAGCGACCTCGTGGGGAGATGGAGTGGGAGTGGGAGAGGCGGTTGTGCAGGCGGCAAGGGACAGAATCGCCGCTGTGAGGGGCAAAAGGGAAGGAAGTTTCATGTCTATTGTGCCTCTGGGAGCGTTATGACCCTGGTCGGCGTTATCTGGAGCGATAGCACCAGTGTACCAGGAAAGGGGAAGGTTGTCAACGAGCAGCGCGGCGCGGTTCCGATCTGAACGGAAGCTTCAGCCGGAGAAAGAAAACTCTGGAGTGGAGGCTTTAGCCGGAACGAAGGCTTTAGCCGGAACGGAAGCTCTAGCCGGAACGAAGGCTTTAGCCGGAGAAAGAAAACTCTGGAGTGGAGGCTTTAGCCGGAACGAAGGCTTTAGCCGGAACGGAAGCTCTAGCCGGAACGAAGGCTTTAGCCGGAGAAAGAAAACTCTGGAGTGGAGGCTTTAGCCGGAACGAAGGCTTCAGCCGGAACGAAGGCTTCAGCCGGAACAGAAGCTTTAGCCGGAACGAAGGCTTTAGCCGCGTCTAGTCCCCGCCGCCCATCTCCTTGATCAATTCGTGAACCCGCTCCAGCCCTGCCCGCAGGGTGTCCGGCGGCAGGCCGAAAGAGATCCGAAAGTGATGGTCCACGCCCAGGTGGTCCCCCGGCACGATGAAGGTGCTCTTTTCGCGCATCAGCCGCTCCACGAACGCGGTCGAGTTGACGTCGAGGTGATAACGGGGGAAGGCGATCGCTGCCGCCTGAGGCGGAACCAGGGAAAAGAGCCCCTCGTGACTCTCCAGCCAGCCGTCGAGAATGGGAAAGCCACGCCGGATGTATTCACGCGCCCGCTGGATCAGCCGTGGGCGCACCTGGGGGGAGAGAGCGATGGCGGCCAGCTTGTTCGAGAGCATGGCGGTGCTGATGGTGATGTACTCGTGGCGCGCCCAGATATCGTCCACCGTGTCGGCCGGGCCAACCACCCAGCCGAGCCGCAGCCCCGGCAGGCCATAGGCCTTGCTCAGGCTGTTCGTCGCCAACACCTTGTCGTACCGGCCCCAGAAGGAGGGGGTCTGGGTGTCGGTCAACCGCTCCGTGCCACTGTAGACCTCGTCAGCCAGTATCCAGGCCCCAACCCGTGCCGCGGCGTCTACGATAGCCTCCATCTCCGCCGCGGTCAGGATGTGACCGGTGGGATTGTTGGGGTTGCAGACGGCGATGAGCTTGGTCCGGGCCGACACCGCGTCGTGCAGTTGGTCCAGGTCGGGGGCCCAACCATGCTCTTCTCGCAGGTGGAAGGGTTTGAGCCGGAGGCCATAGTTGTGGGCGACGCCCCAGAGTTGCAGATAGTTGGGCAGCATCATCACCATCTCGTCTCCGGGCTGCAGGATGGTCTGGATGGTGATAAAGTTCGCCTCGGCCGCGCCGACGGTGACCAGGATGTTGTCGGCAGTCGCGCCGGGGTAGAGGGCGGCGATGCGCTGACGCAGTTCGGGGATACCGTTGGCCTGGGGGTAGTTCAGCCCGGTGGTCAGCAGTTCATCGATCACCGCCGGGTCCTCCGCCAACTCGCGGATGGTGATGGGGTGAACGCCGCTCTCGGAGAGGTTGTACGTCACGACGTTCTCCCACTTGGACATCATGCGTTCCATATCGAACGGTTGGAATGTGGTCATATCTCTCCTTTCGCTGCTACTCGTACCGCAGCGCGTCGATGGGGTCCAGCCGCGCCGCTCGCCAGGCCGGGTAAAGCCCTGATGCCAGGCCGACGATGGCCGAGACAGTGGTCGCCAGGGTCACGGCCCCCGCCGTCACCACGGAGCGAAAATCCTCGATCAGGGAGGAGATGAGCTGCGCCCCGGAAGCGCCGATGCCGATGCCGATCAGCCCTCCGAGCACGGCCAGCGCCACCGCCTCGATGAGGAACTGACTGAGGATGTCCCGTCGCCGCGCGCCCACAGCCTTGCGCAGGCCGATCTCCCGCGTGCGCTCGGTGACCGAGACTAGCATGATATTCATGATGCCGATGCCGCCTACCAGCAGGCTGATGCCGGCGATCGCGCCCAGGAAGGTCGTCAGGACGGACGTGATCTGGCCAAAAGTCTGGATCAGGTCGGACTGGCTGAGGACGGTAAAGTCATCCTCGTCCTCGAAGGCGATGTTGTGCCGCTCCCGCAGCACGGCCCGCACCTGCTCCGCGGCGCTGTCCATCAGCTCTTCGTCCGTCGACTCCACCAGCACGAAGGAGACGCGGTACTCGCCGTTGGGCGCCCGTGCGGCAAAGAGGCGGCTCTGCGCTGTCGTCAGCGGCACAAAGACAGTGTCGTCCTGGTCGCCAAAGGTGCCGCCCTTCTCCTCCATCACGCCGATGACCTCGAACGGCATGCCATTGATGCGCACCGTCTCCCCGATGGGGTAGGGGTTGTCGGGGAAAAGGTCCTCCACCACGGTCTGACCGAGCACCGCCACGCGGGACCGCCCCTCCAGGTCTTGCTGCGAGAGGAATCCCCCCACCACCGGGTACCAGTTGCGCACCTGGGCATACTCCGGGGTCACACCCTGGAGCTGACTGTCGGCCTGCCGTCCCCCGGCGACCAACGTCACAGTCCGATCCAGCTCTGGGGCGACGAGGGCCACGTCCGGTAGGCGGAAGGGGTCGGCGAGTGCTTCCACGTCCGACATGGTCAGCGGCCGGGGAGCGCGTTGCGCATCGGGCGGGCCGCTCCTGTTCTCGAACGTGCCCGGAATGACAAAGAGGATGTTGCTGCCGATGCCCTGGAACTGTTCGGTGATATAGACCTGCACGCCCTGCCCGGCGGACATCAGGGTGATCACCGCCGCCACGCCGATGATGATGCCCAGCATAGTGAGGGCAGAGCGGAGCTTGTTGGCCGCCAAAGCGCGCAGCGCCAGGCGCATACTTTCGAGTGGGCTCATAAGCTTGCCTCCTCGACGATAGGCTCCTCTACTGCTTCCTCCTCGGTGACCAGCCCGTCGTAGAGGTGGATGATACGAGAGGTGTGGTGGGCGATGGTCGGGTCGTGGGTGACCAGCACGACGGTGATGCCGCGCTCCCGGTTGAGCTGCTGCAGTATCGCCATCACCTCACGTCCGGAGCGGCTATCCAGGTTGCCTGTCGGCTCGTCGGCGAGGATGATGGATGGGTGGTTGACCAGCGCCCGCGCGATGGCGACCCGCTGCTGTTGCCCCCCCGAGAGCTCTGTGGGCGTGTGGCGCATCCGGTCCTCCAACCCGACCGCCTCCAGGGCCTCCTGTGCCCTCTGGTTCCGCTCGGCGCGCGACAGGCCGGCATAGATCAGGGGCAGGGCGACATTGTCCAGCGCGGTGGTCCGTGCCAGGAGGTTAAAGGTCTGAAAGACAAAGCCGATGCGCCGGTTGCGGATGGTCGCCAACTGGTCGTCAGTCAACTGGCCTACCTCCTCTCCGTTCAGCCAGTAGGTGCCGGAGGTGGGCTGGTCGAGGCAGCCGATGATGTTCATCAGCGTCGATTTTCCCGAGCCGGAGGGTCCCATAATGGCGACCATCTCCCCTGGCATCACGCGCAGCGACACTCCGCGCAGGGCATGCACCTCTACCTCGCCCATCTGATAGACCTTGGTGATCTCTTCGATGTGAATGACAGCTTGCTCCATCCGCCCCTCCTACGGCCCAAAGGGGAAGCCATTGCCCCCCTCGCGGACCAGGACCAACGTGTCTCCTTCTTCCAGGCCATCCAGCACCTGGCTGTAGCCCTGGTAACGGACGCCCAGGTGGACGTCAACGCGCTCGTTGCTATCCCCGCTCTGGCGGTAGACAAAGGGCTGACCGGTGGTCTGGTCGATGTGGACTGTCCAGTTGGGGATCAGGAGCTGGTCGGTCAGTTCGTCTACCATGACGACGGCGGTGGCGGACATACCGGCGCGCAGCGGAGCATCGGTGGGGTCCAGGGTGACGATCACGGGGTAAGAGGTGACCCCTTGGTCCATCGTCGCTGCCGGACCGATGCGCTCGACGACGCCGCTGAGGGTAGTGTCGGGCAAGGCGTCCACGGTCACCTCGGCGGGAAGGCCGATCTCCAGTTTGGAGATGTCGATCTCGTCGACGCTGATGGTGATGCGGAAGGAGGAGAGATCGACCAGGCTGACGGCGGGCAGGCCGGCGGGGGCCATCTCCCCCGCAGTGATGTTGACCGCCGCCACGATGCCGTCAAAGGGGGCGACGAGGACGGTCTTGCGCTGGTTATTGCGGGCGATCTCCAGGGCGGCCTCCGCCTGAGCCACCGCGGCCTCGGCGGCGGCGATGTCCTCCGCGGTGGAGCCGGCTTGGAGCAGGTCCAACTGCGCCTGGGCGCTATCGCGCTGGGCTGCCGCTGCCCACACCGCTGCCTCGGCGGCGCGGAGTTGAGCGTCCGTGCTTTGCTGCAGGGCGTCCAGGTTCGCCTGGGCGGCCTGTAGCGACCCTTCGGCGGCGTTGAGGGCATAGCGGGCCTGTTCTTCTGGCTTGCCCAGGCCAGGGCAGACCTCTTCATCGCCGCCTGGCGATGGGACTGTGTAGCATTGGAGGGTCTGGTCGTGGGCCTCGCGGGCTGCCCATTCGTCCGCCTGGGCGGCCAGTAGTTGCGCCTGCGCTGCTGCGATCTGAGCCTCTGCGTTCCCGCCGCTCAGTTGGTCGCGCTGGGCGACCGCCTGGGCGACCGCTGCCTGGGCGGCCTGCAATTGTGCTGCGGCGGAAGCGATCTGTTCCGGACGCGTGCCGGCCTGCAGGAGGGCCAACTGAGCCTGCGAGGCCGCCAGCGCCGCCTCCGCCTGCCGGACGGCCAGTGCCGCTTCGGTGTCGTCGAGCCGAGCCAGCACCTGCCCCGCCGCGACCTGGTCGCCCAGGTCGACGGCTACCTCTGCCACCCGGCCTGGCAGGTCGAAACTCAGATCGACCTGCGCGGCTGGCTCGATGCGGCCGCTGGCGGTGACGGTGACGCGCAGTGTGCCCCGCTCGACAACGGCGGTCTGTGTTTCTTCACTTCCTCCCCGCTTCCCCAGCCGCTGCCAGAGAAAAAAGCCGCCGCCGATTGCGATCACGGCGACGACGATCAGGGTGATCCACAGGTTACGTCTCTTCATTTGTGTTCTCTGCTCCTTCTTCAAAGTCTGTGCCTGTGGTGGCCTCAGCCACCATCCGACGCGCAAGTTTCGTCCAGCGGGCCAGCATCTGGTGAACCATGCCGGCTCGAATAAAGATCAACCCTTCGCCCGGGCCACTGATGACCAGGAGCTTTTCGCCGACCTCGATTCCGAGGTCCCGCCGGGCCTGGGCGGGGATGACGATCTGCCCGCGGTCACTGACGGTGACCGAGCCGTAGAATTGTGCCCCTCTCTGCTCTGTCATTTCCTCTTTCCCCACCTTGTCTCTCGCCCCTTTTCCCTGCGTCTTGTTTGTCTTGTTTGCAAGACAAATTATACCAGGCTCTGCCGGGCTGTCAAGGCTGATGTTCGGTCGAGCGCGTGTCACTCCGGGGGCATAATGTGCTTGACGGGTGGGCCGGATAGTCTAAAATGAGAGCGGCTGGTGGCGGTTTGCCGGGGGTGGATATGGCCGATCAAATGAGCAGGTATGCAAAGAGGGGCGAATGGGCCAAGTACGAGGAGGTTCGATTGGAGGCCACGCTGCGGGAACTGCTGCGACTCTGGGTGGAGGGAGAGATCGACCCCTGGGAGGGTTCTCTGTAACCCAAAAGGCAGCCCGTCGGCTGCCTTTGGTCGGGGCGGACGGATTCGAACCGTCGGCCTCTACAACCCCATTGTAGCGCGCTAACCGGACTGCGCCACGCCCCGCAGCCGGGATTATATCAGACCCGTTCCTTTTTGGCAAGTTTCCCCTCTGTGCTAAAATACGGTTGATGATCGAGAGACGAGAGTGGCGCTGGGTGGCGTGGGTTGCCCTGGTTGTGGTGGCGGTCTCGTGGCTGCCCTATCTGGTGGCCTGGGCGGTCGCGCCGCCCTCGGCTCACTTTGCCGGCATGATCTATAACCCCCTGGATGGCCAATCCTACCTGGCCAAGATGAGGCTGGGGGCCGGGGGAACGTGGCTCTTTCACCTCCTCTATACGCCGGACCCCCCGCAGGGAGCAGCGCCGATCTTTCTCTTCCACCTCCTGCTGGGACATCTGGCTCGCTGGCTGGGTCTCTCTCTTCTGGCGGTCTACCATGGAGCGCGGACGGCGGGCGGGCTGGCGCTGCTCTTTGGCCTCTACCGGCTGGCGGCCGATTTGGTCGATGGAGTGAAGCAGCGACGGTTTCTCTTCCTGCTGACCACACTGGGGTCGGGGCTGGGGTGGTTGTCTCTCTTGTTGGGGCACCAGACTCCCGATCTGTGGGTGGCTGAAGCGTTCCCATTTCTCTCGCTGCTGACCAATGCTCACTTTCCGATCTCTCTGGCACTGATGGCCTGGGCGGCGCATTGGGGGTTGCAGGCGGGGCGAAAACCTGGGTCCGGCGCGGGGCTGGTGATGGCGATGGTTGCGCTGGGGGCCATCCAACCTTTTGGGTTGTTGCCTCTGCTGGGAGGGGTGGGGGGGGCATGGGTGGCTGACAGCCTGCGGGAGCGGCGCGTATACTGGCGAGGTGTGGCCTGGCTGGTGCTGGCGGCGTTTTTGGCCTTTCCCTATCCCCTCTACACATTCTGGGTGATCCACGCCGACCCCGTTCTGGCTGCCTGGAGCGAGCAGAACGTGACTCCCGCCCCCTCGCTGGTCAGTTGGCTGCTGGGCCTGGGTGTGCCGGGGGCGCTGGCGCTGTGGGGGAGCGTGGTGGCTATGCGGCGGGGTCGCGACAGCGATGGACTGCTTCTGGGGTGGCTGCTGGCGACGGTGGTGGGATTGGCCCTGCCGCTGAGCCTGGCCCGCCGTCTCAGCCTGGGTTTGGCGATGCCGGTGGGGCTGCTGGCCGGGCTGGGACTGTGGCGAATGGCCGCTCGGCATCGACTTTTGGGGTCGCTCCTGGTGGCACTCACCACGCTGACTCCCTTGCTCCTTCTCGCCATGGGCGTCGGTGCGGCGTTGAACCGGTACCCTATGCTCTATCTGAGCGATGGGGAGTGGGTGGCGCTAGGCTGGCTACAGGAGAACGTTCCCCGCGACACGGTTGTCCTCTGTGCGCCGGAGACCGGTCTCTTTGTGCCGGCCTGGGCTGGGCAGCGAGTGGTCTATGGTCATCCCTTTGAGACGGTCAATGCCGAAGCCAGGCGGGCGCGGGTGGAGGCGTACTGGCGCGGCGAGCGGGACGAGACCTGGTTGGACCAGTTGGGTGTGGAATATCTCCTCTATGGCCCACGCGAGCAGGCGTTAGGACCGCCTCCGGCGGGAGAGTTGCTCTTGGTAGCTGGGGACACGAGCGTCTACCATCGCTGACCTCGGACCTCGGACATTGAACCATGATAACCAAACGTGAGTGGAGGTGGGTTCTGGCCGTCGGCGTGGTGGCGCTGGCTCTGACCTCGGTTCCCTATCTTCTGGGCATAGCTCTGCAGAGCGACCGACAACTCTTTGGCGGCTTTGTCTACGGTGTCGAGGATGGCTACTCTTACCTGGCCAAAATGCGGCAGGGGGCGGAGGGGGGCTGGCTCTTTCACATCGCCTACACTTCCGAGCCTCACCCCGGCACATTTTTCTTCCCCTTTCATCTCCTCTTGGGCAAACTGGCGTCGCTGTTGCCCGGCCCCGACCTGACTGCCCGGATGGTCTGGACCTACCACGGGGCGCGCTTGATCCTGGGGATGTTTCTCCTGCTCACCACCTATCGCTTTCTGGCTGCGTTTACCTCCGATGTACGAGTGCGCCGGTTGGCCTTTTCGCTGGTGACTTTTGGCGGCGGACTGGGTTGGTTGCTGATCCTGTTTGGTTATGAGAACTGGCTGGGCAGTTTTCCTCTTGACCTGATCCTGCCAGAGGGGTTTGCCTTTCTGGTGCTCTTTGCCTTCCCTCACATAGCCCTGGCACAATCGCTCTTGCTGTGGGGGGCGTTGTTCCTGTTGCGGACGTGGGGAGTAGGTGCTGAGGGGTGGGGTGCGGTTTGTGGTTCGCGCTTTGCCTGTGCCGTCTTGGCTGGCCTGTCCTGGTTGCTGATGGGCCTTGTCGTGCCCTTTTACGTCCTGGTGGCCTGGGCAGTGACGGGTGCGGTCTGGTTGGCGCTGGCGCTGCGCCGCGTGATTGCGCACTGGGGTCGGATTCGGCTGTTGTTGCGCTCCCTTCCCTGGCAGGAGGCGGGATTAGCTGCTCTCGCCGGGCTGTTTACCCTCCCCGTCGTCATTTACAGCGCCTGGGTTTTTCTCTCCGACCCGGTCTATGCTACTTGGTCGGCGCAGAATCTCATCCTCTCCCCCAGTCCACTCCACTACCTGGCTGCCTATGGCGTGTTGTTGGTGCTGGCTGGCTTCGCCGCGCCTCGTGCCTGGCGGGACAAAGGGCCGGGGTGGGTTGCCCTGGCCTGGGTAGCCGTGGTCCCCCTTTTGGTCTATCTGCCCTTTAACCTTCAGCGGCGACTGGTAGCGGGGGTGCAGGTGCCGTTGAGTCTGCTGGCGGCCCAGGGACTGTTTGGCCTCAGATTGCGAGGGGCCTGGTTGCGCGCGGCAGCGGGCGGTTTGCTGATCGTCCTCTCGCTGACCAACGGCCTGTTGGTGGGGGAGAGTTGCGTGATGCTTCTCGGGCGACCAGCGTCAGTCTTCCGGCACGTGGACGAGGTGGCGGCGCTCGATTGGCTGGGGGGGCGGGCGGCACCCGACGATGTGATTCTATCCGCCTACGAGACCGGCAACTATTTGCCGGCGCGAGTGATGGCGCGGTCGTTCATCGGCCACGGCCCAGAGACCGTCCACCTGACCGCAAAGCGCGCGCTGGTGGCCCGCTTCTTCGACCCCGCCGTCAGCGACGGTTGGCGGCGGGACATGCTGGCCGAGTATGGCGTGGACTGGATCTTTTGGGGGCCAGCCGAGCGCGCTCTGGGTCATTTCGACCCCCGTACCGTGCTTTGGTTGGAGCCTCTCTACCAGGGTGATGGCTATACAATCCTGCGGGTGACGGAGTGACAATTATGCGCCGCTCTCGTTATGCGCAATTCGCCCTTCGCAATTCGCAATTCGTGATCCTCCTCCTTCTCCCCCTCATTTTCCTCTGGCGGCCCCTCTTTGGTGGCGAGGCGCTCTTTTGGGGCACGCCCATGCTCCAGTTCGTCCCCTGGCAACGGCTGGCGGCCGGGATGTGGCGGTCGGGCCATCTGCCTTTGTGGAACCCCCTCCTTGGCTGCGGCGCGCCTCTGGCGGCCAACTATCAGAGCGGAGCGTTTTATCCCCTTTATGGCCTGGCCCTGCTCCTTCCGCCGGAGGTAGCTTTGGGATGGAGCGTGGCTCTGCACTTGGTCCTGACCGGATTGGGGATGTACGGTTGGGCGCGGGCGACAGGGCTGGACCGCTTCCCGGCGCTTTTATCTGGCCTGGCATTGCAGGGGTGTGGGTTCCTGGTGGCCCGGGCGGGTCTCTTCCCCAGCATCGCCGTCACTTTTCCCTGGCTCGCCCTCTGGCTTTGGCGCTCCGAGCGGTTGGTGCAGACCGGGCGGGGGCAGGACGCGCTGTGGCTGGGCGGCGTGCTTGGCCTGGGTCTTTTGGCTGGCCATGCTCAGACCGCTTTCTATGGCTTGCTTCTGCTGGCTCTTTATGTCCTCTTCCGCTGCCTGCAAGTTTGCCGCCCCTTCACTCGTTTGCTCCGGCGCCTCCTACCCTTTACGTTTGCCCTCATCCTCGGTCTGGGCATTGCGGCTATCCAACTCCTACCTACAGCCGAACTGTTTGCCTTTTCTCAGCGGGCGGCGGGGGTGAATCGAGAAATAGGGTTGACCTACTCTTTCTGGCCCTGGCGGCTGCTCACACTGGTTGCCCCCGACCTCTTTGGCAACCCGGCGCGGGGTGGCTACTGGGGGTATGGAAACTATTGGGAGGACGCGCTCTATGCTGGGCTGCTGCCGCTCTTGTTGGCGCTGGAGGCGGTGATGGGGTTGCAGCGCGAGCACAGCCGCCGGGGTGCGGTGTTGTTCTGGGCCTCGGTTGCTGGCGGGGCGCTTTTTCTATCTCTGGGACGCAACAATCCAGCTTTCCTCTGGTTGTTCGACCATGTTCCCACCTTTGATTGGTTCCAGGCCCCCTCCCGCTGGCTGGCATTGTTCTCGGTGGCGTTGGCGGCGCTGGCTGGCATCGGCGCGCAGAATTGGCGGCGCGGCCGCGCCGACCGGCGGCGAGGTGGGTTGGGAGTGGCCCTGGGCCTGGCGATAGTGATAGGCGGGTTGGCGGCGCCGTTGCTGCTCCCTGCGATTCGCCCCTCCTTCGGCCCGGCGACAGCCCGCCTCGGCCTGACCCTGGCGGCGGCGGGTGGATTGGTCCTGGTGCGGCGAGAAGCGAGTTGGTGGCGGGTGGCAGTGGCGGGATTTCTCCTCCTCGATCTGCTGCTTGCTGGCTGGGGGTTGGCCCCTTCCATCGACCGCCGCCTCTATGCCGGGCGGACCGCTACTAGCGAGGCACTGGCAAGTGACTCCGCCGGGGAGCGGATTTTCTGGCCCGCCGGGGGTCGCCCCGAGCCGGGCTACGATCTCAAGTTCGAGCGCTATTTCCGCTTTGACACCTTTGGCTCGCGCGACCTGGACGACTGGTGGGCGCTGCGGGAGACGTTGCTGCCGAACCTGGCAATGCTCGACGGGGTGCCGTCGGCGAACAACTTTGAGCCGTTGTTGGTGAGCTGGACCGCCGCCATGAGCCGGGTGGCCGACAGCGCGCCATCTGTTCTACGTGTGATGGGGGTCACCCATCTGGTCACCACCACCGTCAATGGCCGCACCGCTGTGACCGAGCTCTCCGGCGCATTGGGTCGGGTGTGGGTCGTCCCCACCGCCCGCGTGGTGCCACGAGAGGGGATGCTGGCAGAACTAGCCACTCCCACCTTTGACCCCGCCGCCCAGGTTCTCCTGGAATCCCCTGCCCCTCGCAATTCGCCCCTCACAATTCGCAATTCGCAATTCGCCCCTCACAATTCGCTCACCTTGCACGATGCCCCCAACCGCGTTACAATACACGCCGTTCTCGACCGACCTGGCTACCTGGTCTTGGCTGACACCTGGTACCCCGGTTGGGAGGCCGCGGTGGATGGGGAGACCGTCCCTCTCCTGCGGGCCAATTATGCTTTCCGCGCTGTCTACCTTGAGGCGGGAGAGCATACGGTGGAGATGGTCTACCGCCCGCTCTCTGTGCGAGTCGGTGGGTGGGTCAGCCTGGTTGCGTTGACGGTGTTGGTGGGGGGATGGTTGGTGGCGTGCAGGCGGGAGCGACAGACGTGAGCAAGTGGCTGCGGCCCTGGGTAGTGGTCCTGCTGCTGGGGACGCTCTATGTGATGTTCACCCTGGCGCGGTTTGGGGGTGCTCCCCTGGCGTTTGCCCTGGTGGGGACACGCTATGGCGAGGGGGACCCGCAGGGGACACCGGGATACGATGGGCAGTTTGCCTACTTTATCGCCCGCGACCCGCTGGGCGGATGCCCCCAGTGTGATGTGCCGGCCTATCGTTACCAGCGTATTCTTTACCCACTGCTGGCTTGGGTGCTGGCGTTGGGATGTCCAGCCCTCGTTGGTTGGACCCTGATCCTGGTCAATCTGGTGGCGCTGACTGGGGGAACGTGGGCGACGGAGCGGCTGCTGGCATCGCGGGGTGTATCTCCCTGGTACGGACTGGTCTATGGGCTGTACGGGGGGCTGGTGGCTGGCCTGCGGCTGGACCTGGTCGGGCCGCTGGCGATGGCGCTGGTTCAGGGGGCCTTGCTCGCTTGGGACCGCTCCTCGCAATTCGCAATTCGCAACTCGCAATTCGCAACTGGCTCCTCGCTCCTCGCCCTCGCCGCCTTGACCAAAGAGACCACCCTCGTTGCCACGGCTGGCGTGTTGCTGGCCTTGGTTTTGGAACGCCGTTGGCGAGAGGCCATCGCATTGGGACTGACCGTTGGTGTGCCGTTCGCTGTCTGGCAGGGAGTGTTGTGGGCGTGGCTGGGGCAGCCTGGAGTGGGGTCTGGTGGGGCGATGGCGACGCCGTTTGAACTGGTCCCTTTTGGTGGATTGTGGCGGGTGGCGACGGTCGATTGGCCTACTTTCTGGCTTCTTCTTTTCATCGAGGGACCGTTGTTTCTCCTGCCGACAGCGTGGGCGCTGGTCGTATCGTTGCGCGATCTGGCGCGCCGCCGCTTCCACCCCTGGGTGACAGTGTTGCTGGCGCAGGCGGCCGTATTGCCGTTCCTGCCCTTTTCCACGTGGCGGGAGCCGCTGGCGATGGCTCGTCTGGCGAGTGGGCTCGTGGCGGCGACGTTGCTGTATGGGGCATTGCGCCGCTCTCGGCGCGTGTTGCGCTGGAGCTTGATCTGGCTGGCGACGCTGGCGTTGGTGCTCAACGAATCCGTCCTGCCGGTATAGACATCGGACCTCGGACTCTGGACATCGGACATACCCAACACAGGGAGAAAATTA
>JAOZPF010000237.1 GCA_029932895.1 Anaerolineae bacterium
TGTGCACGGCAATAGCGATAGCCTGTCGTGTGCCTACCAACACCACCAATTGCCTGGCGCGGGTGATGGCTGTATAGATCAAATTGCGCTGCAACATCAAGAAATGTTGCGTCACTACTGGCATCACCACCGCCGGGTACTCCGAGCCCTGCGATTTGTGCACCGAGATGGCAAAAGCGTGGACCAACTCGTCGGTTTCGGGCCAGTCATAGACCACCGGCCGGCCGTCAATGTTCACCACCAGCGTTTGATTCACCCCGTCGATCCCCGTCACCCGTCCGATGTCGCCGTTGTAGACCTCTTTGCCGGGCGCGTAATTGTTGACCACCTGCATCACCTTGTCCCCCACGCGGAAGGTCCGCCCGCCCAGCCGCCGCTCGGGATGGTCCGCCCCCGCCGGGTTGAGGACCTGCTGCAACCGCGCGTTCAGGTTTCGCACCCCACACGCGCCGCGGTACATCGGCGCCAGCACCTGCACGTCGTCCACTGGGTCCAGGCCGAATTTGGCGGGAATCCGCCGCGCCACCACGTCCACTAGCAGCTCTGCCGTCTCCTGGGGGTCCTGCTTGGAGAAGAAAAAAAAGTCATCGAACTGGTTGAGAAGGGGCATCTCGCCCTGGTTGACCCGGTGCGCGTTGATGACGATGCCGCTCTGTGCCGCTTGGCGAAAGATGTGGCTCAGGCGAATCACTCGCGCCCGGCCCGAGGCGATGACATCCCGCAGTACATCCCCCGCCCCCACCGATGGCAACTGGTCCACGTCTCCCACCAACAGCAAGTGGGCCGCCGGATCGACCGCCTTGAGCAAGTGGTTGGTCAGCAGGATGTCGAGCATCGAGGCCTCGTCCACGATGAGCAGGTCCACCGGCAGGCGGCTCTCCTCATTGCGGCGGAACCCCTCCAGGGGAGAGTACTCCAGGAGCCGATGGACGGTCTTGGCGGGGCGGTCGGTGGCCTCTGCCAGCCGCTTGGCAGCGCGGCCGGTGGGGGCACAGAGGGCGTAGTGGCCGCCCCGTGTCTCCAACGCGCCGATGATCGTGCGCACGGTGACGGTCTTGCCGGTACCGGGACCGCCGGTGAGGACGGTGACCTTGTGGGTGAGCGCTGCCTGCACGGCTCGTTGTTGCTCCGCGGAGAGCTCGATATCCGATTCGTGGGCCAGTTGGGCCAGCAGGGTGGGCCAGTCCACGTTGCGGAAGCGGCCCAGGCGGCTGACGGGGCTGTCGGTCATGGCCTGGATGCGGCCTGCCACCCCCACCTCGCCATAGTAGAAAGGGGTCAGGTAAACCGCCTGTTCCTCGCGGGTTCCCGTGGTTGTTCCGGCGTCGTCGGCGAGCGGGTAGACCAATTGCTCTCGTTGCACCACCATGTCCGTGTCCAGCGCCTGGATGGCCGGAGCAACCAGTGCCGGGTTCACCTCCAGCAGCCGCGCCGCCTCCGTCACCAGTTCCTCCTGCAGCGAATAGACGTGCCCCTCGTTAGCCATCTGGCCGAGGACGTAGGCCACGCCAGCCTGGATGCGGGATGGGGCGTCGGGGGGGAGACCCAGGTCGCGGGCGATCTTGTCGGCGGTTTTGAACCCCACGCCCCAGATGTCGCGGGCCAGCCGGTATGGGTCCGCCTGCACGATCTCGAGCGCCTCGTCGCCGTAGGTTTTGTATATCTTGACCGCCAGGCCGGTGGCGATGCCGTGCCCCTGCAGAAAGAGCATGACCTGACGTATCTCTTTCTGCTCCTCCCAGGCGCTGGCGATGGCTGCGGCCCGCTTTGGCCCGACCCCCGGGACCTCCCGCAGCCGCTCCACCCCCTGGTCCAGCACCTGCAGGGTGTCGGCGCCGAAGCGGGCGACGATGCGCTCCGCCGTCACCGGCCCCACGCCGCGGACGAGGCCAGAGCCCAGGTAACGGCGGATGCCCTCGGCAGTGGCGGGGAGGAGTTGCTCGCATTGCTCTGCTCTGAACTGCCGCCCGTACTGCGGGTGGGTGGTCCAGACCCCTTTCAGCCGTAGCCGCTCGCCGGGCTGGACCTGGGGCAGGTTGCCGATGACAGTCACCGGGTCGGGTTGGCGGGGGACGGCGAGGCGCAGGACGGTGTAGCCGTTCTCCTCGTTGTAGTAGGTGATCCGCTCGACGCTGCCCGTCAACTGGTCAGCCATGCCCTGCTCTCTGCGCGTCTGGGAAGAGGCCCGGGGGCGGGCCGGTGGGGGTCACTGGGCGTTACCCAGCTCCTCCCTGGCGTCCTCGTACCCCTGGGCGATCAACTGTTTGCTGAACTCGGGCTCGTAGCGGATGATGCGCGTCAGGGCGGTCGCTTTGCGCGGGGCGACCACCCGGCACTTGACGTGGCGGTGCTTCTCGTCCAGTTGCGCTGCCACCAACTGGTTGACGTTCTCCAGTTGTTTGATGTCGTTCTCAAAGGTGGCAATGAGGGCCATGTCGAGGATCATAGCCAGGGCGTCCCAGGGGCGGCGGGGAAGCGGCAGACGTTGTTCGCCGACTGGCGAGAGGAGCACCACCAGAATCTCGGTCGCTCCGGCGTCGATGGCCCCCGCCAGGGGCGTGTTCGCCATCACCGCTCCATCCCAGTAGTGATGGTTGCCCACCTTGGTCCAGGGGTAGACCATGGGGATCGAACAACTGGCGATGATATGGCTGGGGGTCAGGCCGACCTTCTGGTTGTCAAAGACACGCAGCTGGCCCGTCTCGACCTCGGTGGCTGTGATCAACAGCCGCTTGTCCGTTTCGGCCAGCCGGTCAAAGTCGATAAAGCGGCGCAGTGTCCGGTACCAGGGGTTGGTGTCATAGATTGCGCGCCAGGGGCGCAGCCGCCAGAATCGCTGGATGTCCTTGGTGCGGGTGTTGAGCCATGCCTCCTCCAGCTCGGCCGCCGTCTTGCCGGAGGCGATGCCGGCGGCGTGGATGGCACCGATGGACGTGCCCACCAGGATATCCGGCAGAAGGCCAGCCTCCTCCAGGTACTTGAACACCCCCACCTCGTAAGCGCCGCGTCCTCCACCTCCGGAGAGCACCAACGCCCGTTTGGGTCTCTCGGTCATCGTCCTACACCTCTTCTCGTAGCAACCCTGGCTGGACCGACACCACGCGGTAGACCTCCTCCAGGTCCTGTCGTGTCAGCAATCCCAGGAACGACTCTCCCTCCACCACGGGGATGGCGTCCAATTTGGCCTCGGCCATCCGTTGCTGTATCTCGAACAGGTCATCGTCCGGCTGGGCGACGACCAACTCTTTGCGCATTGCCTCGCGGACGGGGGCCTGGGGGCCCTTTTCCTTCAGCCCCACCAGGACGTCGGTGCGGGTGAGCATTCCCACCAGCCGTTCGCCCTCGCAGACCGGAAAGTCAGACTGGAAACCCTCCAGGGTCATGTCGACGGCCTGGCCCAGAGACGCTTCGGGGTCGAGCGCACGCACGCCGCGCGAAAAGGCCTGCCGCACTCGTAGCCCAGCCAGTGCCATCTTGACCTGCGTCAGCCGCCCCTCCTGCGCCGCGCCGACGTAGACAAAGATGGCGACTAGAACAGCCATCACGCCGCCACCGATCAGCCCGAACAGGCCGATCAGCCAGGCCAGCCCCTGACCGATGATGACCGAGATGCGCGTCGCCCGCCCGTATGGCATCACCGTTGCCAGCAGCGCCCGCAGCACGCGCCCTCCGTCCATCGGAAAGGCGGGGATCATGTTAAAGCCGGCCAGAAAGAGGTTGACAAAGGCCAGGTAGGGGAGGACATAGCTCCACTTTAGGTCGCCAAGCTGGAGGAAAAAAGAGCGGAAAAAGCCGGCCCAGACGTCGAACCAATTGCGAAAGACCAGGATCGTCACTGCCGCCAGTCCGATCCCGATCAGCCCGCTGGTCACCGGCCCCGCCACGGCCATCAGCAGCTCCTGGTAGGGCCGTTCCGGCACTTTTTCCATCTGGGACACGCCGCCCAGGGGCAGGAGCACGATCTGCTTGACCGGTGCTCCAAAAGCTATCGCCACCAGGCTGTGGGCCAGCTCGTGCAGCACCACACCGACGAACAGGAGCAAGGTGACCACGACGCCGAAAGCCGCGCCTCGCAGCCAGCTAGATTGGCCTGACCCAAAGAGGAAGGCGGCGAGGATCAAAATGAGGGGGAACGTGATGTGCATACGGATAGGGATGCCGCGCACCGTCAACAGCTTGATCGAATTCACCGTTGCACCTCCTTGTTGGTCACGGACTCTGGGTTCACTATAGCATAGGCCCACTTGCCTGTCAAACAAAATCGGGCAAAGGGGTGCATCTCACTTTTGGGGCGAGCTGCAGGCGCCGAGCGCACCAATTCGGTGATTCCACCGTCGGGACCAATAATTCATCCCCAAACTGACGCACACCTGCTCCCGCGGGGTGTATTTCATTTTGGGACGGGCTGCCCGGCAGGGGAGGTGCCAAGATGGGGAGACGTCGAGTCCGTAGCTTGGAGGTCGCGCTCGTAGCGCGACGTCACTATGGAATATAGGCTTTAGCCGGTTCGTGCCCGTAG
>JAOZPF010000238.1 GCA_029932895.1 Anaerolineae bacterium
AGGCGGGTGGGGGCCGACGGCGACTCTGTCTACGAGATCATCTTTAACGGCCTCTTTTTGATGTCCAGCACCAATGCACCCTCGGCCCGCCAACTGGCCTATCTGGGGTTAGAGCCGCTTCGCGAGCGGCGGGAGCTGCGCGTCCTCGTCGGCGGGCTGGGGATGGGCTACACTCTGCAAGCGGTGTTGGAACAGCCCACGGTGGCGCAGGTGGAGGTCGTGGAGGTTGAGCCTCTCATCGTGGACTGGGCACGGACCTACTTTGGCCCGCTGAACGACAACGCGCTGGAGGACCGGCGCGTGCGCGTGGTGGTGGACGACCTGGTCAACTACCTCGGCGCTGCCACCGGTCCCTATGACGCCATCCTGCTCGACATCGACAATGGCCCCACCTGGTTGACGTTGGAGGAGAATAGTGCGGTCTATGGCAGGGCAATGTTGGAGCGGATCCGCGCCCTCCTGACCCCTGCCGGTGTGCTGGCAATCTGGGCGGCGGAGCAAGCGCCGGGCTTTCTAGACACGCTGCGGCAGGTGCTGGGTTGGGCGGACGAGGTCGTCGTCGTGGAGGAGAGCGAGGGAAGAGAGACGCGGTATATCATCTACCGCGCGAGCACCGCGCTATGAGCCCTCCGGCTTCCCACTCCCCTCCCCAATAGTCTCTTCCGGTGGCAGTAGCGCGACCTCCAGAACCTGATCCATCTGCTCTACCAGCACGACCTCTAGTTCCTTCAATGCCTTGTGGGGGATCTCGGCTAGATCGGGTTCGTTCCTCTGGGGAATCATCACCGTCTTGAGTCCCGCCCGGTGGGCTGCCAGGACCTTTTCCTTGAGGCCGCCGATGGGCAGGACGCGCCCCCGCAGAGTGATCTCCCCGCTCATGCCCACGCTCCACCTCACCGGACGACCGGTGAGGGCAGAGACCAAAGCCGTCGCCATAGTGATGCCGGCCGAGGGGCCGTCCTTGGGGATCGCCCCCTCCGGCAGGTGGATGTGGATGTCGGTCTTTTCAAAAGTATCTGGCGGCAGGCCGAACTCGGCGGAGCGAGAGCGGGCATAGCTGAGCGCCGCTTGCGCCGATTCCTGCATCACCTCTCCTAGTTGCCCGGTGAGGGTGAGGCCGCCTTTGCCGGGCATCAGCGTCACCTCCACCTGCATCAGATCGCCGCCCCCTTCGGTCCAGGCCAGGCCTGTCGCCAGGCCGATCTGGTCCTTTTCCTCCAGGCGGCTGCGCAGGTAGCGCGGCGGACCCAGGTAGTGGGGAAGCGACCTGGCGGTGACCCGCTGGAGAGGTTTTTTCCCCTCGGCCACTCGCCGCGCCGCCTTGCGACAGATTGCCGCGATCTCCCGCTCCAAGTTCCGCACTCCCGCCTCGTAGGTGTACTCGCGGATCAGCCGTCTGAGTGTGCTATCGGGGAACCGCAGCGGGTTCTCCGCCAGGCCATGTTCCTCGATCTGCCGTGGGATCAGGAACCTCCGGGCGATCGCCATCTTTTCTTCCTCGATGTATGAGGGGAACTCGATCACCTCCATCCGGTCCTGTAACGCCGGGGGGATGGGATCGAGGGTGTTGGCGGTGGTGATGAAAAAGACCCGGGAAAGGTCGTAGGGAACTTCGAGGTAATGATCGGAGAAGGCGTGGTTCTGCTCCGGGTCGAGAACCTCCAAGAGCGCCGCCGCCGGGTCGCCCCGGAAATCCAGCCCCAGCTTGTCCACTTCGTCCATCATAAAGAGCGGGTTGACCGACTTGGCGCGGCGCATGGTCTGGATGATGCGTCCTGGCAGTGCGCCAATGTAGGTGCGGCGGTGGCCGCGGATTTCGGCCTCGTCGCGCACGCCACCCAGACTGACGCGGACAAAGTGGCGTCCCAGTGCTTTGGCAATCGATTGGCCCAGGCTGGTCTTGCCAGTGCCCGGTGGCCCGACAAAGCAGAGGATCGGACTCTTCATCTTGCCGGCGGCCAGTTTCTTGACCGCGATGTATTCCAGGATGCGCTCCTTGGCCTTGGGCAACCCATAGTGATGGTCCTCCAGCACCTTCTCGACGTGCTGGAGATCCAGGTTGTCCTCCGTCTCCTCCGCCCACGGCAGGTCCAGCAGCCAGTCCAGGTAGGTGCGGATGATGCCCACCTCAGGGGCCATCGGCGGCATTCCCGCCATCCGCCCCAGCTCTTGCTCGGCCTGCGCCCGCACCTCGTCCGGCAGTTCAGCCTTGGCGATCCGCTCGCGCATCTCGCCGAGTTCTTTGGTATAAGCGTCCGCCTCCCCCAACTCGGTTTGGATCGCTTTCATCTGCTCGCGTAAAAAGTACTCGCGCTGAGTGTGGTCCAACTCCTGCCGCACCTTGGACTGGATTTTGTCCTCCAACTCCAGTACGTCCAGCTCTTTAGCCAACAGCACACTGACCTTTTGGAGACGGGTCTTGGTGTCCAGTGTCTCCAGGAGCTCCTGGCGCTGGACGGTCTCGATATCCAGGGTTTGCCCGATCAAATCGGCCAGCCAGCCGGGGTCATGGACGTTGAGGGCAAAGACGTAAAAGTCATCGGGCAGGGAGCGGTTCAGCTCCACGACCTTTTCCAAGAGAGCCAGCGTCGCGCGAACCAGCGCTTCAGTTGTAGCTGTCTGCTCCACGGATTCGGAGAGGACTCGCGCCCGCACGCGGATATAAGGCTCCAGATGGACGAACTCGACAATCTGGAGTCGTTGTCTCCCCTGGGCGAGGATGCTCAAGCTGTCGTCGGGCATACGGAGCATGCGCTCGATGATGACATCGGTGCCAAAGCCGTAAAGGCCATCCGGCTCCACGTACTCTGTCTCCGGGTCCCGCTGCGTCACGGTGATGAGCGGCTCGTCCTGCTCCAACGCTACCTCGACTGCCTCGATGGAACGGTCGCGCCCAACGAGCAGCGGTGCGACCATGCGCGGGAAAAAGACCATGTCCCGCAGCGGCAGCAGTGGCCCCTCGATGATCTCACCGGGTTGTTCCTCCAGTCTCTCCTCGTCGAACTCGAAATCGTCAAAGGGGAAGGGGCCTGCCCCCGACCAATCCATCCGCATCCAGTTCTCGTCCTGGTCATAGTTCCACGTCATAGCACGGTCTCCTGCCGCAATTGATGAGAGAACATCATCCCACGTGAACAGGTCGTGCGCGGTAACTTGTTCAACGGTCGTCCTCCGGTAAGGTGTGGTTATTCCATTTCGCCCACGCCACGCGGGCCTCGGCCACAAGAAAGATCGAGCCGGTGACCAACAGGCCGCCGTCGGGGCCAGCCACCGTGAGCGCGCGCTGTAGCGCCCGCGACACGCTGACCGCCACCTCTGCTCCCACACCGATGGAGGCAGAGATATCAGCCAGTTCCGCCGGCGCAGCCGCCCGAGGGTGTTCGGAGCGGGTGACGATCAAATAGTCGGTGATCGGCGTCAGCGCCCGCAGCATCCCGGCGATGTCCTTATCTAGCGACGCGCCAAAGACCAGCACCCACCGTCGACCGGGGAACCAGTCCGCCAGGGCGCGCCGCAGGACCAGGGTGGAGTACGGATTGTGGGCGCAGTCCACCACCAGCGGCGGGTGAGCTCGCAGCACCTCCATCCGCCCGGGCCACTCCACGTTCGCGAGCCCGGCGGTCACTGCCGGGCGTGGGAGGTCGAACCCGCGCTCCCACAGGACCTGCAGGGCAGCTATCGCCGTGGTCCCGTTCTCCAACTGGTGGCGGCCCAGCAGGGGGATGCGGTACTCGCCACCCAGATCATCCTGCCCGCCGTCCATCCGGCGCACAGTAAAGGATTGCCCCTGCAGGTCGAAATCACCTGGCTCCCAGACCCAATCCCGCCCCACCTCGACCAGGGGGGCTTGCCGCTGCTGGCTGACCGCCTCCAGCACGCGGACCGCCTCCGGCCTCTGCGGCGCGCTCACGACTGGCCTTTCCCGCTTGATGATCCCTCCCTTTTCGTGGGCGATCTGGGCCACTGTTTCTCCCAGGATATAGGTGTGGTCCAGGCTGAGGGAGGTGATGACAGCCACCTCAGGCAGCAGGACATTGGTGGCATCCAGCCGCCCGCCCAGGCCGACCTCGGCTACCAACACCTCCACCTGCCGGCGGGCATAGGTGGCAAAGGCCATCGCTGTGATCGCTTCAAAAGTCGTGGTTCCCGCGACCCGTTCGACCAGCGGTTGCAGTTGCTTTACCAGTGACGTTACCTCGTCGCGGGTGATCAGTTCGCCGGTCACACGGATGCGCTCGCGGAAGGTGTGCAGGTGGGGAGAAGTATACAGCCCCGTTCGGTAGCCAGCGGCGCGCAGCGCCGATTCGATCATCGCCGCTGTCGAACCCTTCCCTTTGGTCCCGGCGACGTGGACGGAAGCGTAGGCGCGGTGGGGGTTCCCCAGTGCTTCCAGCAGCCGCTCGACACGGGAGAGGTTCAGCGTATCCGGCGTGTACCGCTGGATGCGCTGCTTCTCATAGTCTGTGAGACCGTGGAGGTACTCGATTG
>JAOZPF010000239.1 GCA_029932895.1 Anaerolineae bacterium
CATTGTTCATTGCCCATTGTTCATTGCCCATTGCCCATTGCCCATCCCCTACATCGGGATCCGTTCCAAAATCAGGCACCCTCCCTGCCCGCCGCCGACGCACATCGTGTCCATACCGTACCGCACCTCACGGCGCTGCATCTCGTGGGTCAGTGTAGCGACCAGCTTGGCGGCGGTGCATCCCACCGGGTGCCCCAGCGCGATCGCGCCGCCATTGACGTTGACCTTGTCCCAATCCCACTCGTATCCCTGGGATTCGAGCTCCTTGACGTCGGCTATAACCTGCGCGGCAAAGGCCTCGTTCAGTTCGATCAGATCGATGTCCTCCAGCTTGAGACCGGCCCGCTTCAGCGCTTTGGGAATGGCAAAGGCCGGGCCGATGCCCATATAGGCCGGATCGACCCCGGCGTAGGCGTAGCTGACGATGCGAGCCGTGGGCTTGAGGCCCAACTCCGCCGCCTTTTCCGCCGTGCAGACGAGCATCGCCGCCGCGCCGTCCGAGATGGGACAAGCGTTAGCCGGTGTGACCATGCCGTCCTTCTTGAAGACAGTGGGGTAGAGAGCGGCCTTTTGCACCGTCAGGCCCGGATTGATGGTCTCGTCGTGGATGATCTTTTCCCGTGCCACCTCCTGCCCGGCCACTTTCTTGACCACCTCAACGGGGACGATCTCGTCATCGAATTTGCCCATCCGCTGAGCCATAAAGGCCTTCTTGTGAGATTGGACCGCGTACTTGTCCTGTTCCTCGCGGGAGATGTTGTACTTTTCGGCCAGGTTCTCCGCCGTGCGGCCCATAATCAGCCCGCAGATAGGGTCGGTGAGCCCCTCCCACAGAGCATCGGTCAGTTGGGCATGGCGGAGCTTGTACCCCCAGCGGGCCTTTTTGAGCACATAGGGGATGTTGCTCATGCTCTCGGTGCCGCCGCAGAGATAGAGCTCTCCATCTCCCGTCTGAATCGCCTGGTAGGCCGACGTGACGGACTGCATGCCAGAGGCGCAATTGCGCGCGACGGTGAAACCGGGCACTTCGATGGGCACCCCAGCCATCAGCGCCGCCACCCGCCCGATGTTGGCTGCCTCCGAGGGACTGCCGATGTTGCCCAGGATCACCTCGTCCAGCAATGCCGGGTCCAACCCCGTTCGCTCCAGCACGGCCCGGAAGACAATCTCCGCCAGGTCCTGGGCACGCTTGCTTCGCAGCGCACCGCCGTGGGCCCCCACCGGCGTTCGCACCGGACTGACAATGACTACGTCTTTCACCTCACACCTCCTCAAGTCGTTTGATAGCCGTGGGGGCGACAGGCTCGCGCCGCAATCCCCGGATGATCGTATCCAGGGCCGTGCGATACAGGACGTCCGTCCCCACCCCCACTATCTCTCGCCGCAGCGAGTGATCCATCAGCTCCAACACCCCGTTCAGGGTAGCCCACAGAGTGGCTGCCGCCTGGCGGGAGTCGCGACAATCGAACGAGCCATCGTCGACCCCCTGCTGGATGGCCCGCACCACCCAGTCCAGCCCCTCCAGACTGGCCGCCAAGACCTCTTCATAGACCTGGCGCGTGACCGATTCCCGAAACCCACCCCGGTCCACCGCCATCAGGAAACGAAAGTAGAGTGGTTCACGTTGAAAGAATTGGAGATAGGCCCAGCCGATCCGTCGCAGCCGTTCCTCCGCCGAGAGGGAACGGCCCACCCCATAGGCCTCCGCCAGGAGGCCGATCAGTGTCTCCAGTCCCTCTAAAAGCAAATGAGCAAGGATTGTCTCCTTGCTCTCGAAATACAGATATACCGTTCCCTTGCTGACCTCGGCCCGCTCGGCAATGGTCTCCACCGTCGCCCGATGAAAGCCCTCTCGGATAAAGGCCTCCCGAGCTGCACGGAGGATCGACTGCCGGCGTTCCTCTTTTTCGCGCGCGCGCCGCGCCCGAGTCGTCACCCACGCCCCCTTCCTCGACTGGCAGTCAGTTACTGACTACAAGTCATTATACACGAAAAACAACGCAGCGTCAATAGGGAGCGGGCGGAATTTGGACCAAGCGGACGGTTTCTTGGGTTGACGTCCCCCCAGTCGGTGTTACAATGTTCCCTCATGAGAACCGACCTGCATATCCATACCACCGGCTCCGATGGCTGCTGGTCACCGGCAGAGGCGGTCGAACATGTCCGCGCTATCGGCATCGAGCTGTTCGCCATCGCCGACCACGATACACTGATCAATGTCCTCCCCACCGCCGGGCTGGCTCGCCAGGCGCACCTCTCTTTCATCCCCGCCGCCGAGGTCTCGGCCCTGGTCAACGGCACCGGCATCCACATCCTGGCCTACGGTGTGGATACCACCGACCCCGACCTGAACCAGTTGCTGGATTCTAACCGGACCCTATTGGAGCGGAGCAACGAGGAGACGCTGCAAGAGCTGGCGGCGGCTGGCTACCCGGTCGACCTGAACGCCTACGCCTCTTATGACTATGACCCTTCCCACGGCGGTTGGAAAGCGCTCAACTTTTTGATCGACAGTGGAATATGCACAGACGTGTGGGACTTTTTCAAGCGGCTGCTCGTCGCCCCAACCCGCCCGCCCTGGCCCAGCTTTCCCCACCCCGCCGAGGTCATCGCCACCATCCGCGCTGCCAACGGGCTGCCGGTGCTGGCTCACCCCGGCGTCTCGCTACGCGAACAGGGCGTGAGCGAGGAGAGCCTGGCCCCCTTTCTCGAGTTCGGCATCGCCGGCATAGAGTGCTATGCCCATCACCACGACGAAGCCACTACCCAGACCTGCCTGGCCTTTTGCGCCCGCCACGATCTGCTGATCACCGGCGGCTCCGATTGCCACGGCGGATTCGCCGGGCGGCCCCTCGGCATCCCCGAGATTGATTCGTCCGACCTGCGGTTGGGCTCGTTGGAGAGGTTTATCACCACATGAAAAAGTTCAATTACGGCGGGCAGGCGATCATAGAGGGAGTCATGATGCGCGGCTCCCGCCAGATGGCAGCGGCCGTGCGCAACCCCCAAGGCGAAATCGTGGTGCGCAGCGATCCACTCAACGCGGCCCTCTACCGCGGACCGCTGGGCAGCACCCCACTCCTGCGCGGACTCGTTATGCTGTGGGACGCGCTGGGACTGGGCACCAAGGCCTTGCTGTGGTCAGCCGACATCGCCGCCGGGGAGGAGGAGAGCGGCGGCTCCTTCCAGGGCGCGGTGGGCTGGCTGACCGGCTTGGTCGGGCTGGTGCTGGGAGTCGGCCTCTTTATGGTGCTTCCCTCCCTGCTCGTTGGCTTCCTGCCCTTTGCTCTCTCGCCCGTGGCGGATAACTTACTAGAGGGAGTGATACGGCTGGGACTGGTGGTCGGCTACATCTGGGCCGTGGGACGGGCGCCGGAAATCCGGCGGGTTTACGCTTACCACGGCGCGGAGCACAAGACAATCAACGCCTACGAGGCCGGCGCCCCCCTCTCCGTCGAGACAGTCCAGACCTACTCCACCGCCCACACACGCTGTGGGACCTCGTTCCTGCTCACGGTCGTGGTGATCTCTATCCTCGTCCTGGCTCCCCTGGGCAAGCTCTCCCTCCTCTGGCGGGTGGTCAGCCGCGTGGTGGCACTCCCGCTCATCGCCGGGCTGGCCTACGAGTGGGTCCGCCTCGCCGCCCGCTACGCCGACCGGCGGTGGATGCGCTGGCTCATCGCGCCCAACCTGGCCCTGCAACGGCTCACGACGAGGGAACCGGAGGACGGGATGGTGGAGGTAGCGATCAAGGCGCTGGAGACGGTGTTGGAAAACGAACCACAGGACGACGCAAAGTAAGGAGGCAAGGGATGGCACAGTTGTTTCTGGATACGGCCAAACTGGAGGAGATAGAGGAGGCAGCAAGCTGGGGCGCTCTCGACGGGGTAACGACCAACCCCACGTTGATGATGCGCGCCGGCACCGCCGACTTGAAGACCAACACGATCAAAATCGCCGCAATTGTCCAGGGACCGGTCAGCGCGGAGGTGATCAGCACCGACGCGGCCGGGATGATCAGCGAGGCCCGCGACATCCTCTCCTGGTCGGAACACGTCTTTGTCAAGATCCCCTGCACGGTCGAGGGGTTGAAAGCCATTCGGGAGATCGCCACCTGGCCCAACGGGCGGGTCAATTGCACACTGATCTTTTCCCCCACCCAGGCCTACCTGGCGGCCAAGGCCGGAGCGGCCTATGCCTCCATCTTTGTCGGGCGGATCGACGACGCCGGGCTGGATGGGATGGAAGTGGTGCGGCAGAGCCGCGAGATATTCGATAACTATGGCTTCGACTGTCAGCTCCTGGCCGCCAGCATCCGCCATACCGCCCACGTAGTCGACGCCCTGCTGGCCGGTGCCGACATCATCACCGTCCCCTTTGGCGTGCTGCAAAAGATGGTCCGCAGCCCATTTACGGACGTGGGGCTGGCGCGGTTCCAGGCGGATTGGGAAAAGGTAGCAGGATAATTCACCTCCCGCACATAGA